>JBASYW010000247.1:0-10534 GCA_049277715.1 Dethiobacteria bacterium
GTTTCCCGCTTTCTTTATGGTTCCGTTATTCATACCCGGTTCCTGGCGGGTTCGATCGAGGAAAAAGGAGCGGCGAAGTTCGGTGGGAAGGAAGGTTGAACCATGATGCGATGCTCAGGTTCATCGGTTAAGTTGCCGGAAAAAATAATATGTGCAATCCTGGCGTTACTTCTCTCATTCGGTCCGTTGTGGGCGCCTGTGGCTGCGGCCGCAACCGCAGCGGATTCGGCATCGCAATCCGAATCCGCAGACAATGGGGAGACGGAGAAAACGGAAAAACCCATGAAGAGGTTTTTTGCATCCCTCGATGCTGCCTACCGCCATGCCCAAAAAGATGTTCTACGGACCTTTCCCGACCTGGAAGTAAACGGATTGCTGAGCCTGCTGGGGATACAGAAAGAGCGGGAAGAGCTGCCTACCGCCGATTTGGTTGCCGAAGAGCTGACCAACGCCCTGCAAGCATTGAACGATTTCAGTATCTCCATCCTCCGGGACGAAGAGTTGACGGAAGCGCTCGATGAGATACTATGGGAGATACTTGAAGAAGATAAATTTTTGGAAGGGGCTCAGAAACACAAAAAATTTGTAGCCGACATAATCAGGGATGAGCGCCTCATATATTTAATCGGCGATGTTATCGCCGAGATGCTGAAGGATGAGCAGCTCGTTGAAGATATTGAATTTTTCTTTTCCATCGTGTTCGACCTGCTGGGAGATGAGCGGATACACGGTTTCCTGAAAGAGACCATCGCGCGTCTGGTCGAGGATGGGCGCACCTCCAACCTGCTTGATCGGATCATGTTGGCCGGTGCGCAGATCGCCTATGAGACGACTACCGGATTTGTGGGAGAGCTCACCTCCGATGAAAAAGTCAAGGGGCTGGTAAACGATTTTACAGAATTTTTGATTACGCCGATGCCCGGCATGATGGCACAGGTAATCGAAGACAAGAGTGTTCATAAGGTGGCTGCCGATATGGCGCTTACGATGCTGGAGTACGGCCCGGAAACGATTGCCGATCTTCTTGAAGATCCTCGCTTCCAGGAGTTTCTCGGCGATATGATCATTGCCATAGCCGATTCCGGTGCCCTGTTCATCGCCGACAGTATGAGCGATGAACATCTTTTCGGTCTGATGGACGGTCTTTTTGCCAATGTGGCTGCGGAGCTCGGTCGTGGAACTCTCAGTAATTCAATCGGCAATATGGTCGATGACTTTTTCGGATGCCGTGAGTTCAGAGATTTTATAGATCCGGCTTTTGAGTATATGAGATTGGAATCAATAGAAAGGGCCAAAGAGAAAACCGTCGGAGATACTTTAAAGCTGCCGGGGCTTGATCTGGAGATCAACATCATGAGAGAAATCTCCTGGGGTATCGCTGAAGTTCCTCCGGACCTCGCTCACCTGGCCGTTTTTACCTGGATGGTTGAAGGCCATGAAAATATCGATAACCGTACTTTCGGGCAGATTGCCAGAGATATTGCCAATCTACTCTCGCCGGAACTGGTTGCCGAGCTGGGGGAGGCGCTGAAAGGCGTCCTGAAAGGTGCTCTTCCGCAGGCTATAGATGAAAACAGGGAAAAGATGGTCGCTTCTCTGGAAAACTTCTTCGCCGATATCCCCTATGATGATCTGGTGCAGCACATCAGGCAGGATAACAGTCTCGGTGAATTTTCTCAGACACTGGTGGAGGCTCTGATGACCCATCTGCCTTTTGCCGAGCTGGCCACCATTATGAGAGACCCGGAAACTATCGCGGCGATCACCAACGTAACCGGAAGTCTCATCGAAAAGTTTCCGTTAAAGGAGATAGGCGCATTTATTGAAGATGATGTGCGGATATGGGGGATCATCAGTGATGCGCTCGTCTCCCTGCCCACAGATGAACTGGCGGCCTTTATCAGAGAAGAAGACCGGATCACGGAGCTTCTTCAGGAACTGATAGCCGATTTTCCGGTCTCCGCGATCTCCGGATTCCTGCAGGGCGGAGAGCGGGCCGATATCATCGGTCATAACATTGCCGGCCTTATTCTGAACATCGCTGCTGATTTTGTCGAAACAGAGAGGTTGACTGATTTTGCATATACGGTGATCTGCAATATTCTCGAATCATTTGATGAGCCGGTGCCCAAAGTACTTTTCGATGCCCTGGCGCGTGCTTTTGAGAATGAGGAGATGGCACCGTACCTGGCAGGGGCTCTGGTTGGCTTTGCCGTGGAAGCCAAGCCGGACATACACGCCGTCTTTAAACAGTTTGTGCCCAACTTTTTCACCAGAATAATAACCGGCGCAAACTGATAATTACGCTTTTTGGAGACGAGGCCATCGGCATCATCACCATACTAGGAGGTAATAGAAAATGAGAACGGCCGTTCTGATACTGGGCGTCATCGCCATGATCATGAACCTCTCCCAGTCTATCTCCGCCCGTTTTGGCGGTAAATTTCTGGAGGAACCTTCCCTCTTTCATGGTGGAAACGCCGGCGCGCTGATCTCCATTGCCATGGGTGTAGCTTCCATAATGGCGCTCTTTAAACCTTTTATCTCCATGGTTATCTTTGCCGTTGCAGGGATCGTCTCTGTGGTACTGGGCATCTTCATGGACTATTATGAGATGATTTTCTGGGGGGTCATCTCTTTAGCTCTGGCCGGATTATGCTACTCTGCCCGTAAAGAAGTGCCTTCCCCGGAATCTTATGAAGAATCCATTTCCGAAGATTTTATCAAGAAACTATAAACTAAACGTAAGTTCCTCGCCTTACTCCGATATCCGTTCTTTGAGTTCTTCCTTGATGAAGAATGTATCTGACCCCACCATGGACATCTGCCGCAGTTCGGTGTTCTCTTTCACCTTCCGTTTCTGTTTTTAAAAACATAAAGGAATTTTCCTCCTTATCGCGAAATATAATAAAAACCGAAAACAGTGAATTCATCAGCTTTTATCTTCACCGAACAGTGGAAAACCATAAAATTAAATCAATCCTGAAGAGCGGATATAATAAAAGGGAAAAAAGGAGTGCTGACATTATGAAAGAAAGCAAAAACGGGCCCGTCATCGGAGATACGGAAAACCAAAAGAAAAGATCCTCTCTGACGTGGATTATCCCCGCCCTGATTGGCCTTGGCATGGTGGGCAAGGTCACCTTTGATCGTCTCACCCTGGTTAAACCCGCATGGCCCCCCAGACGGGCGGGTGATCCCGTACCGGCACTCCCCCAACCCGGCGATGCACCCTTCCGGCGCACGCCTTCGGCCGATACCTTTAACCATCGCCGACGCCGCTATCTGAATTGGGCTGCCCGTCAGCCGGTGGAAGACGGCCGGGATGGCATCTGGGCGGAAATTCTCAAGATGGAGGGCGGACAGGAATATATATCCGCGGAGATCCTCGATTGGTCACTGGAATTTGTCAACCGGCGCAACGACTGTGCCGATTTTGTGGTCAACGCTCTACTGCGCCTCTGGTTCAAATATGCGGGCACCGGAAAGCTCAAGCCCCGCCAGGAGACGGCAATCAAGGAGACGCTGCTTGGTTTTATATACTGGATGGATGAGCCCAACCCTCTGAAGACGGATATCATCCATTACACCGAGAACCACCAGATCATGTACCACACCGCTGAATATCTGGCCGGGCAGCTCTTTCCCCGATCAACCTTTACCAACAACGGTCGGTTGGGGCACTGGCACATGGATCATGCCCGCCCTCTCATCGACCGCTGGATTGATTTCCACAGCCGTACCGGTTTTGCCGAATGGGACTCAGTCAACTACTATCCTTGCAATTTGGCGGCGCTGCTCAATCTGGTCGATTTTGCCGCCGATGAAGTGCTCTCCACCCGGGCGGCCATGCTCGTTGATCTGCTGCTCTTTGATCTGGCCGTAGATTCTTTTTACGGTCAATACGGCTCCTCACACGGTCGTGCCGAGGATCATCACATCAAGAGTGCCGCCGGAGATGCAATAGTTACCATGCAGTCCCTCCTCTGGGGATGGGGACGTTTCCAGTCGGCCTCCGATGTAGCGGCGGTCTCCTTTGCTACCGGTGAACGTTACCGCCTGCCGTCTGTTCTGGAGGCGATAGCCCGCGATATGCCTGCGGAAATGACCAATTATGAACGTCATTCCATTAAACTTTCCGCCGAAGATGCATTTAAACATGACCTCCGCTGCAAGAATATTTACGATGCTCCGCGCTGGCTGGGCATGGGGGTCTTTCTCCATCCGCAGATCATCGGCACCATCCTCAACATGGCCGACGAATGGGATCTGTGGCATCTGGGCGGTGCCGAATTTGGCCGCCTGAAGAAGGCCGTCCGTATCGCCCACCGCCTCGGTATCCCCTTAACGGGTATCGACAGACTTGGATTCGATCTGGCGGGGGCGTCGCTGACGGAAGTGAACAAGATAACCTACCGGACCCCCGACTACATGCTCTCCTGTGCTCAGGATTACCATAAAGGGGAGATGGGCTACCAGCAGCACATCTGGCAGGCCACGCTCTCCCCCTATGCCGTTGTCTTCGTCACCAACCCCGACTCCATGCGGGAAGACGGGCTGCATCGTCCCGGTTATTGGGCGGGTAACGGGCGCTTGCCGCGCGCCGTCCAGTACAATAACCTGCTCATGGCCCTGTATGATATCGACCGGAACAAGGGGCTGCTTGAATCCCGCCACTATGCGTTTACCCATGCCTATTTTCCGCGCTTTGCCTTTGACGAGGTTGTGGAGAAGAGAGTGTTTCCCGGCGGCGGCTGGGTTTTTGGCCGCAAAGATGACGGTTATATCGCCCTCTACTCCCACCTGCCTTTTGAATGGCAGTATGAAGGCCCCGACGCTGCGCGGGAGATCATTGCCGTAGGCAGGCGGAACGCCTGGATCTGTTTGATGGGACGGCGGGAGATTGATGGCACTTTCAAAGATTTCATGCAGGGAGTGCTCAACTCCGCACTCTTTGTGGAAGGGCTGACCGTTGACTTTGATGCCCCCCGCATCGGCCGGGTTAAATTCGGTTGGGATCTTCCTTTCACGGTAAAGGGCAGGGAAATACCGTTAGGCTACTATCCCCGTTGGCATAACCCCTACAGCCATACCGAATTCAATACCGGGCGCATCAGGATTGCGCACGGCGGGGAAGAACTTCTGCTCGACTTTGACCGGGGCACTCGCACCATATCCGTCCCTTAGAGAAAAGTTATTATTGTGTCATTGCAGGGTATGTAGGCAGGAAACCATCGCCGGGCCACCGGGCAGAATCTTCCCTTTCCAAAGGGGGGAACAGTCAAATAAATCCCCCCTGGCCCCCCTTTTCCAAAGGGGGGAAACCGTCAAATCTCCCCTTTTCCAAAGGGGGAGCGGGGGGATTTCGAGCACCCCTTCAAGATTTTCAAAAACCTCCCTATTCGTCAATTACAAGCTTATCTTTGGGGCAGATTTTTATCTTGTCATTTAGAGCGCAGCGAAGAATCGTGAGCGGAGCGAATAGTATCGTGCATAATCTTTTAGTTCTGTCCTAAGTGAAACTGGGGTTTGGGAGTACAACGTTGAGGAAGGCGGCCGGCAAGCCATCGCCGGGCCGATGTGGCCGGGGTGATTGCGTTTGGGGTGATGTTGGCGGGACGTGAGTGGTTAAGATCCTTCGGTCGCGTCCGTTGGCCGCTCCCTCTGGATGACAGAAAAAAAGGCTGGCCGCTCCCTCTGGATGACAGAAAAAAAGGTTTCCCTCTGGATGACAATAAAAAAAAGGCTGATGCTCCCTCCCGATGACAAAAAAATAAACCTGCCATTCAAAGGTTTTGACATGACTGCATCTTAATCCGTCCCTTGAAATTTCATGTGCCCATCTGTATAATATTATATTAACCGGGGTTGCTTGCCGGTCATGTAGCAGACGTATAGACGGATAAGGAAGTATGTGATGCCATGAACCGTTTTAAAACTTTACTCCTGATGATCCTGTTAACCGTCATCCTCATATTCTTTGGAGGGGCAATTGCCGGGGAAGATGGTCTCATCGTGGCTTTTATCTTTGCCACCTTGATAAACTTTATTTCCTACTGGTACAGCGCGAAACTGGCGGTGGTGATGACCCGTTCGCGTCCGTTGAAAGAGGAGGAGGCGCCGGCGGTGTATCGTGCTGTCCGCGAACTTGTTACCCGTTCCGGTATGCCCATGCCTGCCCTCTACCTGATGCCGGTGGAGCAACCCAATGCCTTTGCCGCCGGGCGCAACCCCGGGCATGCCGTAATCTCGGTTACGGCCGGTCTTCTAAGGTTGTTGGATTATGAGGAACTGAAAGGTGTTCTGGCGCACGAGTTGGCCCATATCCGCAATCATGATATTCTTATCAATACCATTGTGGCCGTCATGGCCGGTGCATTGACCTTTATCTCCCGTATAGGAATGTGGGGTGGCTACTCCATGGGGGGAGGCCGGCGCGGTAACCAAAGAGGCGGAATAATCACCCTGTTATTGGGTGTTATCGGTCTGCTGCTGGCCCCTTTTGCGGCCATGCTTATCCGCATGGCGGTCTCCCGTACGCGGGAATACGAAGCCGATGCCACCGGGGCGGCCATCGCCGGTCATCCCCGCGGTCTGGCTCAGGCCCTCGGCAAGATGCAGACCTATACGCTGACGGGGCGGCAGCCCATCAATGTAAATGAAGCGGCCGCGCATATGTTTATCATGAACCCGCTCTCGGCCAAAGGCATGAATGCCCTGTTCAGCACTCACCCTCCTTTGGAGGACCGGATAAGGCGTCTTCAGGAAATAAAGGTGTAAACCGGCCGCCCGAACTCCGGGCCGGGGGAGGAAGCCTCTTTCGGATGCCGGCGGCTGTTAATCTATAAATCCATCCCATATCCCGGAACTGGAAAGGGGCATGATGACCATGACGATGAGGAAGAAGTATTATGGTTTGGCGGCGGCTGCCTTTCTGCTTCTGCTCCTGCTTCTGATGGTGGTTTCCGGCTGTGGTTGTAATGCCGAAGAAGAGGGGGCGGGAAACGGCGCTCCCCGCGACGGCAAAGATACACCTGCCGAACTCACCCCCGAGCAGGCGAAGCTGTTGGCAACGGAGGCGCTGGAGAAGGTCCTGTACCTGATGTCGGGCGGTGAAAAAAACGCCGGCTCCTTCGAGCGCGATGGGCAGGAACTGATCTATCTTGAAGCGGAGATCGGCACCACCAAGGCCGCGGTTAAGAAATACCTGGAGTCTTGTTTTACCCCCAAGCAAGCGGAGATTCTGATTGAAGAACTGTGCGTTACGGAGCACGATGGTCGGCTGGTTATCCCCGGCGGCAGCGGCGGCGGCATCATCACGGCAAATCTCGATAATCTGGATCTGACCCTGAAATCCGAAGATCCGCGCCGGCCCGTCTATCGTTTCCGGCTGGCTGATATTTCATCTGACAATTATTTCACCCTTACTTTCACCTATGTCGGCGGGAAGTGGCTGATCGATGATAAAGATTTTGACCACTGGTAGAGTGGCCGCATATACTCCGATTCCTTTCCGGCTTTAAGGACTTTAAGGAGATGATTTATTGAACCCCGACATTTTTGTCTTTGGCGGAATCAGGTTTGCCCCCTACCCAACCATGATGACCATCGCTCTGATTATCGGCATCACCGGGGCGGTACGTGATCTGATAAAACTGGAAGGTTTTACTCTCCGGCGGGCCGTCGAGGTCAGCCTCATCGTCCCCGCCCTCGGCCTGGTCGGTGCCCGCCTGCTCTATATCATCCAGAACTGGGAAATTGTTTATTTAGCGCCGGAACTTGTTTTTCTGCCGCGTTTTGCGGGGATGGCCTATTACGGTTCGTTGATCGCGGGAGCCCTGACCAACATCGTCTGGTGCCGCTGGCGGAAGATCAATTCGATGATCGTGGCCGATATAATGGTGCCTTATTTCCTGTTGGGCTACTCTCTGGTGCGCATCGGTTGTTTTTTTAGCGGCTGCTGTTATGGTAAAGTCAGCGACGTTCCCTGGGCAGTGGTCATGACCACCGCGGGCGATCTGCCCCGTCATCCCGTTCAGCTCTATGCCTCCGCGCTGGCGTTCCTCGGATTTATCCTCCTGCTCCGGCTGTACCGGGTGCGCCCCTTCGTTGGCTTTGTTACCTTGAGCATGTTTGCATATTACGGCTTGTTGCGCTTTACCACCGAGTTTTTCCGGGAGAAAGATGCCTATATCCTGTGGGCCTGGCTCACCGAGGCTCAGGTGTTCAGCCTGCTGCTCGTGCTGTTTTCTTCACTGTTGATCGTTATATTTTACAAGCGGGAAAAGACCGCAAAGGGTCGGGGATTCTCCGGTTAAGACCCATTTATTTTCCTGGCCGGTTCCGGGACGATCGTTGAAAGGCCGCCGCCGTCGCCCGGGCTGCTCAAAGCACAAACTCCTCGCCGTAAGCGGGCGTGATGATCTCCATCGCCGGAAATACCCGCCGTACCTCCCGTGCAAAACCTTGGCAGTCCACCTTGTCGGTTACCGGGGGGAAAGTATCGTCAAAATGGTGCAGGTAGATGGCCTTCGGTTCCAGGCGGCGCAGGATATCCATGGCAAAATCATTCAGGTCCGACCGTCCCTGCAGAGGAACGGTCAGCAGATCGGCCCCCCGTGGGTAAACCTCCTCCGGCGCCAGATTCAGGCTGCCCAGATGCAGAATCCGCTTTTCACCCGCCTCGATCTCCCAGATGATCACCTCTCCCGCCGGATACCTGCGGTTCAGGCCGGCAATTTTCCGCAGATTATCCCGGTAGGTAAATACCCGCCGGTTAAAGGCGGTGCGGAGGATCAGTCTCAGATCAAAGACAATATGACGTCCTCGCCGTACGGTGATATTGAAATTTCCGATTTTAAGATGTTTGCCCGGAGCCACGACCCTGATTTTCTTTTCATCCACGCCCTCCCGGCGCAGGGTCTGCGCCGCTGTTCCTGAACAGTAAATATCCTGTCCGTACTTCCCGACCAGATCGGGCACATCGGCCAGATGATCAAAATGGCCGTGCGTGATCAGGATGCCGTCGGCCTCCGCCGCCACCGTATGGTCATAGGCATCTATCTTTCCGTTCATCGATACAAAAGGATCAAAGATGATCGAGCTCCCTCCCGCGCTCATCAATATCGCCGCCGTTCCGAACCATCTCCATCTCAGCCGCATAACCGGAACCTCTCTTTCATTATTTTTATTCTCATCCTTTCCTGCTGAAAAAGTATGCCCCTCGATGCGTTTTTATTATAACATAATTTGAAAAATAAAGAATATTCCTGAAGCTGCAGATCCGGGACCGCTCCTTTATTATTGCTATGAAAGCCCTGCTTCGTTAATAATTTATCTGTCATTCAGAGCGTCCCCACCTGTCATTACGAACGCCCCCCGTCCTGTCATTCCGTTTTTTATCTTGTCATTCAGAGCGCAGCGAAGAATCTTGAGCGGAGCGAATAGTATCGTGCATAATCTTTTGTTCCGTCTGAATGAAGCCAAGGTTTGGGAGTACAGCGTTGAGGAAGGCGGCCGGTAAGAGAACGTCGGGCCGATGTGGCCGGGGTGATTACGTTCCGGATGATAATGGAGGCACTGTGGTGGTTAAGATTCTTCGGTCG
This sequence comes from Dethiobacteria bacterium, assembly GCA_049277715.1. Classification (GTDB taxonomy): domain Bacteria; phylum Bacillota; class Dethiobacteria; order DTU022; family PWGO01; genus JAAYSV01. The sequence continues at coordinate 9,606 of JBASYW010000247.1, forward strand.
CGTCCGCTAGCGCGGCCGCTCCCTCTGGATGACAGCAAAAAAGGCTGTCCGCTCCCTCTGGATGACAGAGGAGTATCGCTCCCACAGGATGACAAAAAGGGGTGTCATTACGAACGCCCCACCCTGTCATTCCGAGCGCCTCCGCCCTATCATTCCTTTTTTTATCCTGTCATCCAGAGCGAAGCGAAGGATCTTGAGCGGAGCGAATAGTATCGTGCATAATCTTTTGTTCTGTTCTAAGTGAAACTGATGTTTGGGAGTACAACGTAGGGACATACGGCCGGCAAGACAACGTCGGGTTGGTGGCCATAATCTTAAAAAAGGATTATCCACAGTAACAGTAGAATTAATATTTATATAATTCTGACGCTTTCCTCTTGGGTTGCCGTGGAACAAGAGCAGTGGGGTCGCAAAAAGTGGTCTTCCGGCCACCGGTCAGACCCGAGGCAGCGGCATGGAGGTCTAAGAATGAGCGCAAAAAAATCGGGCGGTGGAAAGAGTAAAAAACGTGGCGGCGCCGCCCCTGAAGAGAAACGTTTCTCCCTCAAAGAGTCGGCGCGCTCGCTATTTCTGGAGCCCGTGGACATCATTTCCGCCGATAGCAAGCCGCCCCGTATCGACGAGCTGGATTTGCTCCGGGGTTATGCCATCTTCGGGTTTATCATCTACCATGCCGTATTGCTCCTGGGCTCTGAGGCAGTGGTCTACGATTCCTTGCTAGGGTTTATTTCCTATATTATTTTCTGGGCGCCTGTTGGCGGGAAGGCTTTTTTTCAGATCTACATCGGCATCTATCTGGTCTATGCCCGCTCCTCCACGCAGACTATTATAAAGCGGGGCCTGACCATTTTGGCCGCCGGTTACGCCCTCAATGCGCTGCGTTTCCTGCCCGTCATTATCGGGGTCTCGCGGGGCACGCTGCGCATGGA
>JBASYW010000248.1:0-4619 GCA_049277715.1 Dethiobacteria bacterium
TTTTTATTTAAATATTGGACAAAAGAGGAGATCCCCCCTTCATAGATAAAGGTATCCTCTTTTTTAACCCGTTTATCGGTTAATTTTATCTTTAGCCCCTTGTTCAAAAAGGCCAGCTCCCGTAATCTCTGGGCTACCGTATCATAATCATATTTGATACTTTCGAAAATGGTATCATCCGCCTTGAAGGTAATCGCCGTCCCGGATCCGTTCTTCTGCCCTATTTCCTTGATATCTGCACAAGGTTGGCCTCTTTCATAACGCTGATAATAAACCTTGCCGTCTCTGCTGACCTCGACTTCCAACCACTCCGATAAAGCATTGACTACCGAAAGACCTACCCCGTGCAATCCTCCGGCCACGCTATAGCTTTCCTGATTGAATTTTCCTCCGGCATGCAGAACGGTCATAACCACCTCCAGGGCCGGCCGCTTGGTCTCCCGGTGTTCTTCAACGGGGATACCTCGGCCGTCATCTTTGATAAATACCGTATTGTCTTCGTCAATAACCGCCATGATATTTTTACAATAACCGGCTAAAGATTCGTCAATACTGTTATCGATAACCTCAAATATTAATTGGTGAAGCCCGCGGTCGGAAGTAGATCCTATATACATACTGGGTCTTTTCCTTACCGCTTCCAAACCTTCCAGAACCTGAATGTGTGAGGCATCATAAATATTTTCTTCTGTTTTGCCAACCATGCATATTACCCCCATGAAAACAAGACGTTGTTGTTATTATTTCTTTAGTTCCTCAGGCCTTCTTCCTTCTTCTCGCCAATGCATAAGATGATATCGGGGAGAAAAACACCTTCTTCTTGGTCACAATAAATGATTTGCTTTTCTCGATATCTTCTCTTTTAAAATCCTCCGCTTTGGAGGAAAATTCAAGAAATTGCCGGTTCTCCTCTTTATCTTTGATATCGAGATTGAATATCCCCACGAGATCGTTTAAAAAAACAATTTGGGATTCACCGATATGCAGAAACATGCGGTCTCTCCTTACTTTTTAAAGTTCTCATCCTTGCTGAGAAAACTACCCATAAAAGTATAACATATATTGCAAGTTATTTATAATATATCAAAAATAAATCTAGCGGTCGCTACTTCCTTTCTCCAGTATGATCTTGATCTTCTGCTTAATTTCCTGCTGTTGATCGGGAATCAAATTGAGGATCTTCTCTATTTCTTCACGGCTAAAATCCAGAAGATAAGGTCTGCCAATAATCCCCTCTTCTTCCCGGGAAGCTGTTTTATCCTCCTCCAGCTCTCCAATAAAAAAATAGATATCCTTGACCATTTTTTTTCCCAGCATGTTATTTATTTTTTTCAATATCTTGGGTTTCAACATCACCAGATGGTGCGTCCAGACAGAATCACTTACCTTTATCCAGAGAACCTCTTTGGCAATTTTAACTGCCCGGGTCTTGGCGGCAATTTGGTCTCCGACTATCTCCGGCCATCTGTTCAGCGTCTCATGTTGTCTTACCGCCTCCCACAGCCCTTTTTTTCGCAATATTTTTTTTATTATTTCACCAATATTATCCACATTTGATGCTCCCCTTATTAATATTAAAAAATAATACCGGGAAATCCCCGGGGATATGCAATCGCTCATAACTGGTAATGAAACACTGTATTTCTTTTTCTCCAATGAGTTCCAATATCTGGCGGCTCCTGAGGTGATCCAGTTCCGAAAAACAATCATCCATCAACAGGAGGGGTTCTTCTCTTTTTTCTTCCTTCAACAGTACGGATTGGGCCATTTTAAGCGAGATAACGGTGGTGCGTTGCTGTCCCTGTGAAGATGCTTTCTTGATTTCTTTATTGTTGAGCAGGACAGAGATATCTTCCACATGAGGGCCTATCAGCGTGTATCCCCTATTAATCTCTTCGTCTCTCTTCCGGGCCAGGGCCTCCATAAAATTAACTTTAATTTTATGCAGAATTTTCTGCTCCTCTTCCGGCAGATCATTTACATCTATTCTGCTTTTATACTTTAGGTTGATTTTTTCTGCCCCATTGGTAAAATATTCCTGAAAATAAGAAGCGACCTTCTCCAATTGTTTCAGAAATTTTATTCTTTCCCAGATTATCTTGCTGCCATAATCAGCCAGAACCACCCCCCAGGTATTAAAGGCCTCATTATGGGGGGAAACGCCGCCTCTCAAGATATTGTTACGCTGACTGAGAATCCGGTAGTATTTAAGCAGGTAGTGATAATATCGAGGATAAAGTCGGGTAATCTCCGTATTTAAAAAACGCCGACGAACTGCCGGCCCCTCCGTCAAGAGAAAGATATCCTGCGGGTAGAAGACGACCACGGGAAAATGGGAGAAATATCGATCCACGGTCAGCTGATGGCTATTTATTTTTATGGTTTTTCCTTTAAGCGGGTGATAATCTATCTCCAGACCTTTTAAATTATTGTTCAGGTATACCTCACCCTGTATCTTGAAAAAATCGGTGCCCCATTTTATTAATTCTTTATCTTTCCGGGTCCGGTGAGATATTGCGGAAAAGATAAAATATATGGCTTCCAATAAGTTTGTTTTTCCCTGTGCATTTTCTCCATAAATTATATTAAGATATGGCCCGGGCTCAAGGTCAGCAAGCGTATAATTACGAAAATTATTTACGCTTATTTTTTTTAGATACAATCTTTATCTATCCCCCTAAAGAGGTTTCTCAATTTTTATGGGCAACACGAGATAAAGAAATTCTTTATTATTCTCCGGCCTGATGATCATCGGGGCTTCCCGGCCGCTAAACTCTATCTCTATATTTTCAGACGCGCTCACCTTGAATATATCCGCCAGGAATTTAACATTTAACAAGATTTCAATGTCTTCCCCCTCTTTGGAGAGAACGGGCATCTCTTCTTCCATCCTCCCCCATTCTGATGAGGCTTTAACCTGCAATATATTATCTCTCAGCTTCAGGCCTACCGCCCGGCTTAGATTATCGCATATAAGCGATGCCCTCCCGATAATCTCTTCAAAATCGGTGCGGTTTAATTTTATTTTAGAAATAACCTGGGTAGGAATTACTCTACGAAAATCAGGAAATTTTTCTTCAATCAATCTCGTAATAAAGTAAATATGGTTAAATGAAAAAACAAGTTGATTATCCTGTGGGTAAATAACAACTTCCCCTTCTTCATCTTTTAATAATTTTAACAACTCTCTCAATGCCCGGCCGGGGACTAGGTAATCATTACTCTCATATGCCCAGGGATCAACCTTCCTCTCCTCGATGGCCAGTCGGTAGGTATCGGAAGCAATCAGATTTAATTTATCTCCCTCTATTACAAACAAGACCCCGGTAAAAGCCGGTCTGGACTCTTCCCCGGAAGTGGCAAAAACCGTGTTCCCGATCATCTCCTTCAGTTCTTTTTCTTTCAAGACCAACGGTTTGTTTTGGGGTTTCTTCTCTTCTATCCCGGGATACTCATCCGCCACCACGCCTTTTAAATTGAATTTTGATTCCCCGCCTTTAATATCAATATTATAAGTCTGGTCATTAACATTGATTTCCACCTCATTTTCTCCGGGCAAATGCCTGATAATATCAATTATTTTTGAAGGTACCAGAACCGCGCCCGAAGAATTATCCACACCTTCAATCTGCACCTGTTCCTCCATCTGGAGAGTACTTCTTATCCCTATCTCCAAATTTGTAGCTGTAAATGTCAAGCTGCCGCCTTTTTTTTCGATAAGTATATTGTTTAACAATGGCAAAGTGGTTTTCCCGGGGAGAGCTTTCTCCACCACCTCGAGATGTTTGCTGAGTGAATCCTGGAAATTCTTAATGATCATTTGCTTTCCTCCTCTTATTTTTAATATTAATCTTATATAAAAAAATAGTAATATTAATAGGTCCTGTTCAAACTGTGTATAACCACCGCCGATGTTACAGCGATAAATCGTCCTGGATGTTAATCTTTTTAATGAGTTATGCACATAAGCACCTCGATATTAACATCCTCGCTTTTATATTCAGGTTATACAGATACTAATTAACAGCTTTGCTTTATTAATGTTAATAAGATTTTATGTTATCCTTTAACTTTTCGATCATTTCCCGTGTCTCGGAGGAATCAAGAGCCAATTCCTTTATTTTGTTACAGGCATGGATCACGGTGGTATGATCTTTCCCTCCAAAATCATTACCGATCTTGGGAAGAGAAAGGTCTGTAAGTTCGCGGGAGAGATACATGGCGAGCTGTCTCGGAAAAACAATATGTTTACTTCTTTTTTTCCCTTTAATCTCTTCGGGAGTAATGCCAAAATATTGGGCGGTAATCTTGATAATATTATTTACACTGATATCTTTCTGTTTTTCAATGAGAATATTTTTTAAAGCTTCATCGGCAATTTTCAGATCAACGGGGGTGCTGGTTAAGGAAGAATAAGCCATTACTCTGATCAGGGCCCCCTCCAATTCACGGATATTGGTCTCTATTTTATTGGCGATGTAGTTCAGGACTTCTCCGGGGATATCGATATTTTCCAGGTAAGCTTTTTTCTTTAAAATGGCGATACGGGTCTCCAGATCGGGTTTATTGATGTCCGTAATAAGCCCCCATTCAAAACGAGAGCGCAGTCGGTCCTCCAG
>JBASYW010000249.1:0-2791 GCA_049277715.1 Dethiobacteria bacterium
TCGTGACCCAGGACATGCTCATCTCGCGTGCCCTTAACCGCGGTTATGCCATGAGCCGTTTTAAATGGCCGATGGCCTTTGGGCTTTTGCAGAACGGTTGCCAGTGGATCTTTGATGAAGTGCAGTTGATGGGTGCGGGGTTATCTACAAGTGCACAGCTTGCCGCTTTTAACCGTACGATGTCAACCATTATTCCCAATAAATATCTGTGGATGTCTGCCACCATTGATCGGAGCTGGTTTAAAACCGTTGATTTTTCTGATGTTGTTGAAGAGTTATCAACATATGAGCTGGAGGATGAAGATCGGGAAGTTGAAAACTTGAATAAACGTCTTACGGCCAGGAAGACAGTTAGAAAACTGGAGATTGATGAAACAAAGAAAAATGCCCGATATTATCGAGAGCTCTCTTTGAAGATTATCGCATCCATGAAAGAAGGCCATCAGGTATTGGTGATCGTTAACAGGGTGGCCGATGCCCAAAAAATATTCCTGGCGCTACAGGCCGAGAAGAAGAAAATAAAGGAACCTGATTTTGATTTACTGCTTGTACACTCGCGTTTTCGTCCTGCCGAGAGGAAGCAGATCAATGAAAGGATTCCGGAAAAATACGAACGAAGAATCATCGTGGCTACCCAGGCCGTGGAAGCCGGCGTGGATATATCATCCCGGACTCTTTTTACCGAACTCTGCCCATGGCCGGGAATAGTACAACGTCTGGGAAGATGCAACCGCTTTGGGGAATATGATGAGGCTCGGGTTTTCTGGATCGATATCGATGATAAAGATGCGGCGCCTTATAGCCCGGAAGAGCTCTCTGTTTCCCGAAAGCTTCTGGAGGAACTTGAAGGGCGGTCGGCCGCACCCTCCAGGCTGCCTCAGATAAAAACAGAGTATTCTTCCCGCTATGTTCTACGCCGGAAAGATTTTATCGAATTATTTGATACCACTCCCGATCTTTCAGGCAGCGACATCGACGTCTCCCGTTTTATTCGCGATACGGAAGATATCGATGTTCATCTCTATTGGCGTTGCTGGGATGAAGGGAAAGCACCCCCCGTTGATCTGGAAACTTTTTATCGCGATGAACTTTGTGCCGTTAATATCGGTGCAGTCAAGAATTTTATTTCAAAGATAAAGCAGGGTGCCTGGCGTTGGGATTATCTTAACGGAAACTGGCTGAAGGTTAAAAGTAATGATCTTCGACCCGGCATGACCGTTCTTCTGCCATCCATAGCGGGCGGCTACTCTCCGGAAAGGGGCTGGCATGGAGGGAAGGAAGGGCCGGTGGAGCCTGTGATCATAACCACGGCAAATATTAAAGCCGATGATACCGCCAAAGACCAACATTCGTTCAGCCGGAGCAGCTGGCAGACGCTGGCCGAGCATACCGATGATGTGGTTGCCGAACTCGAACAGATTGCCGGAGCATTGAAGATTGAACCGCCCCTTAGCACCTTACTGTTATCTTCCGCCCGCTGGCATGATGCGGGCAAAGCGCACCAAGTATTTCAGGAAACCATGCGTAGCTGCAGCCATGGTTACAACCTGCCGCAGGATGGCACCATCTGGGCAAAGTCACCCGAAAACAGGCGTCATCGGCAGCGTTACTTCAGACATGAGCTTGCCGGTGCACTTGCTTTTTTGCAAAACAGGATGTGTTCAACCGCCTTATCCCCGGCGGAGGAAATGCTGATAGCCTATCTTGTTACCGCCCATCACGGGAAAGTACGAATCTCGGTGCGTTCACTTCCCAACGAGAAGGTTCCGGAAGGCCTGCCGCCCGATACGCGTATATCTAGAGGGGTCTGGGACGGGAGCATAGTATATCAGGCTGATCTGGGCGGAGGCGTTACCTTACCCGAAACGGCGATGGATTTAACCATCACCGAACTGGGGCTATCAGATGAAACCGGCGCTTCTTGGTTGGAAAGAATGCTCAAACTGCGCGATGAGTTTGGCCTGCTAAGGCTCGCCTTTCTGGAAGCCTGCCTGCGTGCAGCTGATATCAGGGCCAGTGCAAATATAAAAAGGGAGGTGTAAAAAACATGCATGATGCGCCTTGTCGATATACACACGCACTTTTGGGTTGCACCCCCGAACCGCTGATTCATTACCTTAAGTCTTTAGGGATCATGAGGACTGTTGCTCGGCAGAAAGATAAAGATGCACGCGGCTGGTGGGAGAACGAAATCTTTTACCTCTCTACCGCCATCTCTGCAGAGGATCTTACCGATTTTTTTATCGATGAGTATAACCCCACGCCCATTGTGGCCCCTTGGAACAGTGGGGGTGGTTTTTACGGTGATGTCGCTCTAAAGTTTCTTGAAAACATACTTAATGCCGAGGAAGAGCGCTACCGGGAATATATTGAAATCATAGCCATGTGCAAGAGGATATTGGTGGATCTGGACCTGAAATACGGCCGAAAACAGCAGAAAAAACTAAAAGAGGTTAAAAGGACGTTAATCGAACGGTGCCGGGCGGAACTACCCGATAGTTTTGTAGAACTGATGGATGTAACGCTGGCTCTGACCGATGATAAACCCTATTTTGCACCGCTTATGGGGACCGGTGGAAACGATGGTCGACTTGATTTTACTTCCACGCACATGGAATATCTTCAGCAAATTATTCCCGTGCGTAAAGAAGATGTTACGAGCAAAAAATACAAACAAAACCGTGTTTTGAACCTGGCCCGCCTGCAGAGCGCTCTCTTTATGACAGAAGCGGTCAAATTCGAAAAAGGTTCTTCCGGCCAATTCTTCCCGGGGAGTGTTGGCGGCCCCAAT
>JBASYW010000250.1:0-2527 GCA_049277715.1 Dethiobacteria bacterium
CCATAGCGGCTGCATCCATAATTGCCAAGGTAACCCGGGATCGGATCATGGAAAAGCTTGATGTTCAATATCCGCAGCACGGTTTTGCGCGTCACAAGGGATATGCCACCGCTGAGCATCGAAAAGCATTGCAAGCTTATGGACCATCACCGGTACATAGGCGCTCCTTTTACCTGGGTGATAAGATCGTTAATTGAATATGAGCGATAAAGGCATGATCAATAAGGGAAATAAGCATGAAAAACAAACGGGAGAGAGGCATGAAAGGTGAAAGATTGGCGGCGGATTATCTCCGATCGGAAGGCTATGAGATAATAATGCGGAATTATCGTTGCCCGATAGGTGAGATAGATCTTATCGCCCGGCAGGGGAATTTGCTGGTTTTTGTGGAAGTCAGGAGCAGATGGACAGGTAATTTCGGATCTCCGGAACAATCAATCTCTGACAGAAAGAAAAATAAATTGATAGATCTGGCCAACTATTACCTGTCATCGGAACTACAACGGGAGGTCCCTTGTCGTTTCGATTTTATCGGTATAAAATTTAATCATATGGATGAGGTGGACCGCATTAATCATATTACGGGAATTACATAGGCGCTCGGCCATTTCAGGGCGATAATTGGATTTATGTAAGAAATAAAGAAGGCATGGTTATTTTATGTTATGTGCCATGCACGTTAATTGGCTCACCGTATAAAATATACAGAGGGAGCGTGGCGGCCTTGTATTACATTGGAGTTATCGGTGCCAGAGACTGTGGCAGACCACCGTTGCAATTAGCGGAAGAAGTAGGGGCCGAAGTTGCCCGTCGTGGAGCTGTTCTGATCTGTGGCGGCGGCAGCGGGGTGATGGAGGCTGCTTCCCGCGGGGCCAGTAATGCCGGGGGAACGGCAATTGGTATTCTTTCCGGAGACGATCATCGCAGCGGAAACGCTTTTCTTACATTTGCGGTGGCAACGGGAATGGGAGAGGCGAGAAATGCTATTATAACCAGAACCGTTGATGGGGTAATTGCTATAGACGGAGAATACGGCACTCTCTCCGAGATAGCATTGGCCATAAAGATGGGGAAACCCGTTGTGGGAATCGGTACATGGAAATTAAGCGGACCCGGAGGACGGGGTAAAGAGATCATCTACCGTGATGATCCGGCTGAAGCCGTTGAGGTATTGTATAAATTATTAAGAGAGAAGATAGATGATTAAAAGTAAGGGAGAAATCAGATGAAATATATAGTGATACTCGGCGATGGCATGGGTGATTATCCCTTGAAACAGTTTGATTTCAAGACTCCCCTTCAGTTTGCACACAAGCCGACCATCGATTATATGGCTGAACATGGCGTTATGGGGATTGTTCAGACTGTTCCTGCAGGCATGCCGCCAGGCAGTGATACGGCCAATCTTTCAGTTATGGGATATGACCCCGTTGAGCATTACAGCGGCCGTTCTCCCTACGAGGCTGCCAGTATGGGGATCGGGATGGGGGAGAAGGACATTTCCTTCAGGTGCAACCTGGTTACTCTCTCGGATGATGAACCGTATGCTAATAAAAACATGGTCGATTACAGTGCCGATGAAGTAACAACAGACGAGGCAAAGGTACTCATTGCCGAACTTAACCGGAAATTCACTATCGAGGGGATCAGGTTTTACAGCGGAAAAAGTTATCGCCATCTGATAATCTGGAAAGAGGGACCCTGTGAGTGGGAGCTTACTCCGCCGCACGACATAATCGGCAAGACTATTTCCGCCTATTTACCCCAGGGGGAAGGTAAGGAAATAATTACCGATATGATGGTCAAGAGCTACAAAATACTCATGAATCATAATATAAACAGGAAGCGGATCAAGCGCGGACTTAAACCGGCAAATTCCATCTGGATTTGGGGAGAGGGGCGCAGGCCGTTAATACCTGATTTCAAAACAAAGTACGGATTAACGGGAGCGGTTATCTCTGCCGTAGATCTGATCAAGGGATTGGGGATCTGTGCAGGAATGGAATCGATCGATGTTCCGGGTGCTACAGGCAACTTGCATACCGACTATGCCGGGAAGGTAAAGGCTGCTCTGAAAGCACTTGAAGGTGGTAAGGATTTTGTTTTTCTGCACATTGAAGCCCCCGATGAATGCAGTCACCGGAATGAACCTGAAAACAAGGTGAAAGCGATAGAGCTGATCGATAAACTTGTAGTGAAGGAACTAAAAGATAGTTTGGATAAAAAAAATATGGATTATAAAATTTTACTGCTTCCTGATCATTACACTCCGTTATCATTGCGAACCCACACCGCGGACCCTGTTGCTTTTTGGATTTATTCCCGGGGTGATGATATTAGCTATGCCGGAAAAACATATAGTGAAAAGAGTGCCGCTGAATCCGCACTGCATCTTCCCGGAGGGCATAAACTGATGGATTTATTTCTTGGTTTTCCGGGGAGTAATTATACCGGTAGCGATGAATATTATATTCATCATAAAGTAATGCCGGGAGAAAGTATATCATCGATAGCGCAAGTCTACAGC
>JBASYW010000251.1:0-2756 GCA_049277715.1 Dethiobacteria bacterium
CTATCGATCCCTGCAAGAAATTTATTTTACAATGGGGCTACTCTTTTTTGAGCAACGACTTGGGCACGGGCGGCTGGTGCATAAACCAGAAGAAACTGGCGCCCGCCGATTTCTCGGCCACAAAGAGCGCCACCGTTCCCGCAAATAATATCAACGCCGCCTTCAGACCGATCAACTTAATTTTCTTCATCATCGTCACCTCCTTGTTTTGATTTTGTAAGCGCATAAAAGACAGGGGTAAGCGTTAACGATTCCATAAAAACGGAAAGTGTAATTATTGAAGAAATGATCGGCCGCTGAAAGATAGCGACGGCCAGAAATATGATCAGGGTGATGAGCGAGTAAATCTTTAACCTGCGGCGCCGGCTGAGGCGCAAGATCGGATTTTCCTCCACATCGGCGGGGGCATAGATGGCGATAATGATCAGGGAGATAAAGAATAAAAGATAGGTGGGGATGGCCGGGAGAGGGTAAGAGACGGCCAGGTAAACGATGGGGAAGTAGATAAACACCGCATAAACGAAACATCCCCAGGAGGTACGGGCATGGGCCCCTCCCGCAAATGTTCTTAACGTTCCGAAGCATACATAAGACAGAAGCACATAATTAAATATCCCCAGAAAATAAGCCAGAATCAAGATGATGGCCGTTTTAAGGATGGTGGAGATAATCATGTAGATACCGTACTCCAGTTCAGCCGCCTTCTCCGGAGAGGAGAACCGGTCATTGGCATCGGTGATGGCCATCGCCAACGATCTGCTGGCATTCTCTACAAAGTTCAGGTTCATCTGAAAAACGCCTTTCTAAAAATATAAGGAGACAAGCCCTCCAAAGATAGAATAATCATAAGATAGGGAATAATCAATAAGATAGGAGATAAACTTCATTATATAGGCTATTTTTGTTCTGAAACGGTCGGTGGCCCGTTCAGGATTAAAATGATACCTATAAAATATTATTAAAACGGTCATTTTTTAAATGCAAATGGTATATATCCGTTTATGAGGAAATATGAGCCCGTTTAGTAAATATCTGTCCGGGTTTATTGAATTAAGTTCAGAATAATGTAAAAATACATTCAATGATGTTACGGTATCTTAATAACTTCCGCAATTAAAAAAAACAAAAGGGGGACCGGATGGATGGATAGGGAGAATCGATGCTTGAACAGAGAGGATCGGTATAGTGTCAAGCGTGAAGTTCGGGAGTTTTTAAAAAGCGGAATAACTGATACCCATAGCTCATTTACGGATGAATATGAAGAACATATTTCTTCGATGATCAATCTGCTCGATGAAGCCGTTCTGATCCATGATGACGGCTTGATCAGATATGCCAACAAGGCGGCATTGAAGCTTTTTAATGTGGACGATGCTCGGGAGTTATATGGCCGGGATATCGGCAAATTAATTTACCTTGACAGCGGGAATAGTGTAAAGGAAACATATGCAGCATATCATGATTACGAATATAAACCGTTAAAAATTTGGATAAAAAGAGAAGGGGAACCGATTGAGGGGAAGATGATCTCCTCCGTTCCCGTGCCTTCCGGGCAGAAGTTGGTGCAAAGTATTATTTACAATGTATCCGAACGTCATAAAATAATGGCGGAATTGGAGAAGGCCAGCCGGCTCAATTTATTGAGCACCATTGCGGGGGGGGTGGCCCATGATTTCAACAATTTTCTGGCCATCATGCTCGGCAATATTTCATTATGCCGGAAGAAACTCGGTGGCAACGAAACGGTCTATTCCATGATGAATAACATCGAGAATTCGATCATACGGGCAAAGGAACTCGCCAACCAACTGTTGTTCTATGCCCAGGATGGCTCTCCCACCCAGAAAGTGGCCCCGTTGGGGAAACTGGTAAAAGATATTACCGACTTTGCCCTGCGAGGGACAAGCGTACATGGAGAAGTCCATGTTTCTGAAAAAATCGGCCCGGTGAAGATCAATGATAATCAGATTGCCGAGGTAATGAACAACCTGATTATCAATGCTGTGCAGGCCATGCCCCATGGAGGAAAGATTTATGTGCAGGCCGAAAATCTGCCGGCTGATCGGATCGACAACACGATCCCTCTTCATTTTTCCGGAAAAGAGCTCGTGAAAATATCGGTTAGAGATGAGGGTATGGGCATTCCGGAAAAAATAAGGGAAAAAATCTTTGATCAATTTATCACAACCAAGCCAAATGGGGCCGGTTTAGGGCTTTCAACGTCATACAGAATCATCAAAAATAACCATGGGGATATGAACTTTCAATCCCAGCCGGGAGAAGGGACTACCTTCAATATCTATCTTCCTGTCTGCAAAGATGATCGCTCTTATCAGAAGGAAAAAAATAAAACGGAGATAACGATGGGGCAGGGCAGGGTATTGGTGATGGACGATCTGGAGCCGATGCGCAAGTTGACAGGGGAGATGCTGAATTTGCTTGGCTACGACGTCGAGTATGCCGCCGACGGAGCCGAAGCGATCATGCTCTATAAAAAATCAATGCAACGCGCGGCTCCCTATGATGTTGTCCTGATGGATATGGCCATCCCGGGAGGGATGAACGGTACGGCGGCGATAAAGGGACTGCTTGAAATTGATCCGGAGGCCAAGGTGGTAATGGTAAGCGGATATGACTGTGCCGAATATATATCACAATACTTTTATCATGATTTTAAAGGGTTTCTGCAGAAACCTTTCAGGATTGGCGAACTTGCCGAGATGCTAAAAGAAGTGCTGGCTGCTAACCGGGAATGA
>JBASYW010000252.1:0-3877 GCA_049277715.1 Dethiobacteria bacterium
GACAGCCTTTGCATTTATTAAAGCACAAAACATTAGATTCATGTTTTTAATATTGAATGATTACGATGAAAAATAAACTGAAGGAATGTTCTCAGGTGGCAGAGGCATTCGTTCCAGGAAAAGGGAATAAAATCTTTATTTAGTTTGTATTGCTTCTTTTTACATTGAAAAATACAATAAAAACAAACAAATACTTGACACAAACAAGAATTGTTGCTACATTTAAGGTAAATAATAATATAGAAATAAAACTGGGACGGAGGTAATCATTCATGCAGTATTGTACACAGTTACGTGAGGGCGATATTTCTCCCTATATTTTGTTACCCGGTGATCCGAAAAGGGTGGAAAAGGTAGCTAGGGTTTGGGATGAGGCAAGGCAGGTGGCAGATAACAGGGAACTGGTTACTTACACGGGTGTCTACAAGGGAATGCCTATATCCTGTACCAGCACGGGGATGGGTTGCCCTTCCACTGCCATAGCATTGGAAGAATTGGCTCGTGTAGGGGCCAGAACTTTTCTTAGAATAGGTACCTGTGGTACCTTTCAAGATGGGGTAAAAAATGGCAGCATGCTTATTTTTGATTCAGCTTTAAGATACGAGGGAACTTCAAAACTTTATGCACCTATTGAGTATCCGGCGGTAGCACACCACGAAGTTGTTCAGGCTTGTATCGAGGCGGGGAAGAAGTGCAAATTCGAATATTTTGTCGGCGCCACAAGAACAGCCGATACATTTTACGCGATGCACCCACAACCTGGCTCTTCTTTTAATAACTTCTGGCAATCCAACTGGAAAGAATTTTTTGCTGATATGAAGAGACTAAACGTGCTTGGTGCAGAAATGGAAGCCAGCATTATATTTGTTCTTTCAAAAATTTGGGGCTTGCGGGCCGGTGCAATAGCAGTTACTTTGGACAACATGTTTGAATGCAGTTCCGAAGACGAATTCGATCCGGAGACTGCATTGGACAAATCGGATGATAATGAAACCAATTTGGCAAGGATGGGTAGCGAAGCTCTTTATCTGTTGTGGGAAAAGGACAAAAAGCGTGGCAATATATAAAAACAAACTACAAGTAAATGAGGGCGGCGATTAATTTGCGCCAGTAAAAACAAGATAATCGTTTGAAAAGGCAAGGTGTTTAATATGTTACCAATGGTAAGAAGAAATAAGACCAAGGATATCTTGAAGGAGAAAAAAAACGTTACGGTTACAGAACTATCTGAAAAATTCAAGGTCACGGAAGAGACCATACGCAAGGACCTTAAACTGCTTGAACAGGAAGGGTTCCTTGTAAAAACTTACGGGGGTGCTTTTGTTCAGGAAGGCACGTTGAATGACATCACAGTCAGTATTCGCAAAGAATCTTATCAGGAAAATAAGATTTTAATAGCGCAACAAGCAATTAAACTGATTGATAACGGGGATTCGGTCTTTCTGGACAGTTCAACAACAGCATATCAAATTGCCTTGGCCCTAAAAAACAAACGTATCACGGTGGCCACCAAGTCATTGTTGATTTGCGATTGTTTGTCTTCTGCTAATAATGTTGATTTGGTTATGACAGGTGGCATCCTGAGCAGGCCGCATATGAGCTTCATAGGAAAGGATGCTGCGAACACCATCGGACGTTATTATTTCGATAAAGCTTTCTTGTCATGTCGATCAGTAAGTTTGGAACATGGCATTACAGATTCCAATGATGAGATCGCCGAGGTACGTAGATTGGTATTAAGCCGTGCCCACGGGGTATTTTTGGTTGTTGATCATACCAAATTCAACAAAACTTCTTTTGTCAATATTGGTGGTCTGCAGCAGGTAAGTGCTATTATCACCGACAAACCCTTGGAAAAAAAGTGGAAAGATCATTTAGATTCCAAGAATATCAAGGTGTTTGTTCCCGAATAGAAAACATTAAATTTTAGCCATATTTTGAACATCTGGGGAGGCATCATCTATGAACTTTAAAGAGACGTTAGTAAAGGCTGGAAAACGAATGTTGCAAAGTGGTCTGACGGTAGAGACGTGGGGAAATATCAGCGTCAGGGACCCGGAAACGCGGCGGGTATATTTAACACCAAGCGGTATGGATTACAATATCTGTACGGAGAAAGACATCGTGGTGTGTGATTTGGACGGAAATATTTTGGACGGCAACAGAAAGCCAACCATTGAAAAAAAGTTGCATTTGCAGATTTATCTGAACCGGCCGGAAATCAATGTGGTAATTCATACGCACCCCATCTATTCAAAGGTGTTTGCCTGTACAAAAAAGGATATTCCGCTGTTTATTGACGAAGCGGCCCAGACACTGGGCGATGTCGTCAGGGTGGCCGATTATGCATTGCCGGGTTCTGCGGAATTGGCTGATAACTGCGTCAGGGCTCTAAGAGGAAGAGCGAATGCTTGCCTCCTGCAATCCCACGGAGCGGTTTGTGTTGGGGAAGATATAAAGATGGCCTTTAAAGTTGTAAAGGTGTTGGAAATGACTGCAAAATTATATTATTTGACAAAACAGATCGGCGAGCCGATTCTGATAACAGATTCCCATATAGAAGAGATGCAAACTTTTGTGCAGAACGAATATGGGCAGCAATAGAATAATGATATTAATCAGTATTGAAAAAATGGATTGAAAAGTGCGGGGGAATTCAAATATGACTTTAAATCAGATGGAAAGTGTAAAACTTGGTGAGGACAGGAAGCATGTTGTTATTATCGATCAGACGAAACTCCCCAACAGTCTGGAATACCTGTCCATAAAAAATGCGCAAGATCTTTATGAAGCAATTTTTGAACTCAAGGTAAGAGGGGCACCTGCCATCGGGATTTGTGCTGCTTACGGCATCTATTGCCTTGCACAACAGATCGAGGCGGAAGATTATGATAAATTCTATTCGGAATTTCACCGGCTGGTGAAGTATATCGATTCTTCAAGACCCACGGCGGTGAATCTGAGTTGGGCTTTGAAAAGGATGACAGATGTTGTCACCCAAAATAGAGAAAAAAAGATACAGGAAATCCTGGAACTCCTTGAAATAGAAAGCCGCCGTATTCACGAAGAAGATATTGCGATGTGCCGTTCCATCTCCGAGTACGGATTGACGCTTTTAAAGGAAGGCGATGGTGTGCTTACCCACTGCAATGCGGGAGCTCTGGCAACATCACGGTACGGCACGGCCATCGGGCCTTTTATTTTGGGTAAGGAGCGCGGTTTGGAGTTTCGGGTTTTTGCTGACGAGACCCGCCCCCTTTTACAGGGAGCCCGTTTGACCACTTTTGAACTTGATCGTGCAGGTGTTGATGTTACGCTTATCTGTGACAACATGGCCAGCATCGTCATGAAAAATGGATGGGTCCAGGCCTGTTTTGTGGGCTGTGACCGGGTTGCCGCCAACGGCGATGTGGCGAACAAAATCGGTACCAGCGGAGTAGCCATAATTGCCAAACACTACGGAATTCCCTTTTATGTTTTGGGACCCACCTCCACCATCGATATGGATTGTAAAACAGGAGATGACATAAAAATCGAGTTGCGCGCACCGGAAGAGATCAAAGAAAAATATTTTTGCAAACCCGTGGCGGCCGGAAAGATAAAATGTTACAACCCTGCTTTTGATGTAACTGACCATTCCATGATTACAGGGATTGTAACGGAGAAAGGGATTTGCCGCCCCCCCTATACTGGAAGTTTGGCGGCCCTGTTTAAATAGTAAGGTAGCACATATATAACTGAAAATGATCGTCAAAGGAGAGAAGTATTATGAAAATCAAGAAGATAGCTTGTTATTTATTGTTTGTTGCCATGTTATTTGCCCTTGGTGGTTGCAATCCCGGTGAAAAGGCTGGGAGCGATGGTTTAAAAATCTGCA
>JBASYW010000253.1:0-4811 GCA_049277715.1 Dethiobacteria bacterium
TGTTTATATACCTGCTGTTATACCTAAACGAAATGTTGGTTTTCTCACAGGATTCTTCGCTGCGCTCTGAATGACAGGAGAGGAGGCGCTCGGAACTGTTCCCCCCTGTGAAAATTAGACGGTTTCCCCCCTTTGAAAAAGGGGGGCCAGGGGGGATTTATTTGACTGTTCCCCCTTTGGAAAGGGAAGATAGGAAAAATTCACGATATAGTGTCCCGATGATCCGCTGCCGATTCCGCTATTATCCATCCGGACTGATATAACACCGGCCTAACGCCGGCTTCATGTTTATATACCTGCTGTTATACTTAAACGAAATGTTGGTTTTCTCACAGGATTCTTCGCTGCGCTCTGAATGACAGGGGTGGGGGCGCTCGGAATGACAGGGGAGAGGGGCTCGGAATGACGGCCGCATGCCTTCGGGCATCCGGCGGCTAGAGCGCAGGAGAAATTGTTTTGCGGGCGGCGGCCAGCTGCTTCTTCAAAGCCGCACTCGAGACACCCCCCCTGATAGAACGGGCTTCGGTGCTCTTATGCGGATCAACGAGCGCTTTTAATTTGTCCACATCAAGAGAGGGGTGGAAACGGTGCAGTTCATCTGTGGTCAACCCGGCAAGAGACTTGCCCTGAGCCCGGCTGTAAGCGACCATCTGCCCCACCAGATGGTGGGAATCACGGAACGGAACCCCTATGGCAACAAGATAATCCGCGATGTCCGTAGCCATGGTCGTTGCATCTTTGATCGCTTCCTCCATTCCGGCCTTGTTGATACGGGCGGTGCGCAGCATCTCCCGGGTAAGAACAAGTGCCGGCTTCAAGGTATCGATGGTATCAAAGACCCCCTCTTTATCTTCCTGCATATCCCGGTTATAGCAGAGAGGCAGCCCTTTCATGGTCGTGAGCAGTCCTACAAGGCTGCCAAAAACACGCCCGGTCTTCCCCCTCACCAGTTCGGCTATATCCGGATTTTTCTTCTGGGGCATGAGGCTGCTTCCGGTGGCGAAGGCATCATCCATTTCCACGAAGCCGAATTCGGATGACGACCAGATTACCAGCTCCTCGCCGATACGGCTCAGGTGCATGATACATATCGAGGCAAAGGAAAGGAATTCAAGCAGGTAATCGCGATCACTGACGGCATCCATGCTGTTCTCGTAAAGCTGTGTAAACCCGAGCCGCTCGGCCACCCGGGCCCGGTCCAGCGGGAAACCGCTGCCCGCCAGGGCTCCGGCACCCAGAGACATGATATCCGCCCGCCGGTAGGCCCCGCGGAGGCGTTCGCGATCACGCTGAAACATCCAGAAATAAGCAAGAAGGTGATGGGCGAACCGCACCGGCTGGGCACGCTGCAGATGGGTGTAACCCGGCATCAGCGTCCCGGTGTGTTCGGCGGCCAGATCGATGATCGTCTTCTGCAATTCATACAGAAGAAAGTCGATGGCCTTGATCTCTTTCTTCATATAGAGGTGCATGTCCAATGCCACCTGGTCGTTGCGGCTTCTCCCCGTGTGCAATTTGCCCCCTGCATCCCCGATCTTTTCGCGCAGGCGGCTCTCGATGTACATGTGGATATCTTCATAAGAGGGGTCCGGTTCAAACTTCCCCGCCAGGATCTCCGCCCTGATCTCCTCCAGGCCGGCGGATATGGCGGCCGCCTCCTCCGGAGTGATAATTCCGGCGGCGGCAAGGGCGTCGACATGCGCCAGACTGCCCTCGATATCCTCCTCCGCCAGACGGCAGTCGAAGTGGATGGAGGCGGAAAACTTCTCCACCTCGGGATCGGTCCGGCGGCTAAAGCGTCCTCCCCACGGTTTTTTCATGGCAAACGGCCTCCTTTGACCCTTTCGGTTCTTTACTTCTATTTTTTACTCTTCATCTCTTTTCCGCATACCCCATATTTTCAAGGGAAGGCCAAACAGATTGATAAAACCCCCGGCGTCTTTCTGATCGTAGAGCGCATCCTCTTCGAATGTGGCCAGTTCGGGGTTATAGAGGGTGTATGGCGACTTTCGGCCCATGACCATGATATTGCCCTTGTAAAGCTTCAGTTTTACGGTGCCGCTCACCCGTTCCTGAGTACAGTCAAAGAAGGCGTCCAGAGCTTCCCGCAACGGGCTATACCACTGCCCGTAATAGACCAGCTCGGCATATTTCAGGGCCATTTGCTCCTTGAAATGCATCGTATCACGGTCGAGGCAGAGATACTCGAGCTCCCGATGGGCATAAGTTAAGAGCGTACCGGCCGGGGTCTCATATACGCCGCGCGACTTCATCCCCACCAGCCTGTTCTCCACAAGGTCGACCCGGCCTATCCCATGCCTGCCCGCCAGTTCATTGAGCTGTTCAATCATCGTCACCGGGGATTCCCGCCGGCCGTTTACGGCCACCGGAACACCTTTTTCCCATTCGATCTCCACGATACATGGCTCATCGGGAGCCTCCTGTGGAGAGCAACTGAGCAGAAACATCTCCTCATCCGGCTCATTCCAGGGGTCCTCCAGCACCCCTCCCTCAAAGCTCAGATGCCAGAGGTTTCGATCCATGCTGTAAGGCTTGGCGGCGGTTACCGGCACGGGGATCCCGTGTTCGGCAGCATAGGCAAGGGCATCGCTCCGGGAACGTATCGTCCATTCCCTCCAGGGAGCAATGATCTTCAGGTGCGGGGCCAGCGCCTTCAAGGTCAACTCGAAGCGGACCTGGTCATTCCCCTTGCCGGTGGCTCCGTGGGCGACGGCTGTCGCTCCCACACGTTCGGCTACCTCAACGAGCCTCCTGGCGATAACCGGCCGTGCGATCGCCGTGCCCAGCAGGTATTTCCCCTCATACACGGCCCCCGACTTGAGCATCGGATATATAAAATCGGTCACGAATTCTTCGCGGACATCTTCGATGTACGCTTCGGCTGCACCGGTGCGAAGAGCTTTCTCCACCAGTCCTTCCAGTTCGGTGGGGCCCTGACCGACATCAACGGCAACGGCAACGACATCATAACCGTAATGTTCATTGAGCCATTTTAAAATCACCGAAGTATCAAGTCCCCCCGAATAAGCTACAACTACCTTTTCTCGGTTCATCTTCCGGCCATCTCCTTTACTTTTTTTAAGGAGGGATGCGATTCCTGCCCTCCCGGCTTATCTCGCCATCGTCCTCCGCAAGATTGTCTGTCTTTAAATTGCATTATCTTCGCATTATCTTCGCATTATCTTCGTATTATCTTTACATGATGAGTGCCATCAGCGCTTTCTGGGCATGCAGACGGTTCTCGGCCTGGTCAAATACTACGGATGAAGAAGACTCCAGCACCTCGGCGGTGATCTCCTCTCCGCGGTGAGCCGGCAGGCAGTGCATGACGATGGCCCCGGGTTCGGCTTCTGCAAGCAGGGCCTGATCGAGCCGGTAGCGCTGCAACTTTTCAAGACGCTCTTCCTGCTCGGCCTCCTGCCCCATGCTGGTCCAGACATCGGTATACAAAACCTCGGCCCCGCGGACCGCCTGCGCCGGATCATCGGTAACCTCGATCTCCCCTCCCGATCTGTCGCCCGTCTCCCGTGCCCGGGCCAAAATTTCCGGCTGCGGAGCATAGCCCTGCGGCGCGCACACCGTTATCCGCATACCCATCTTGCTGCAACCGAGCAGCAAGGAGTGGGCCACGTTGCTGCCTCCATCGCCAAGAAAGACGACCTTGATCCCCTTCAATCCACCCTTGTGTTCGATGACGGTCATCAGGTCGGCCAACGCCTGACAGGGATGAAAACGATCGGTCAGCCCGTTTATAACCGGAACGGTCGCATGGTGCGCCAGTTCCACAACCTCATCGTGGTCAAAAGTGCGGATCATGATGCCGTCAAGGTAGCGGGAGAGGGTGCGGGCAGTATCCCGGACAGGCTCCCCCCGCCCCATCTGCAGATCCTGGGCGTTCAGGAAAAGGGCATAACCCCCTAGCTGGAACATCCCCACCTCAAATGATACGCGCGTCCTGGTCGATGCTTTCTGGAAGATCATACCGAGGGTTTTGCCTTCAAGGAAGCGGTGCGGAATCTCATTTTTTCGCTCATTCTTCAAGTTTGCGGCCAGGGTGAGTATCCCGTTGATCTCGGCAGAGGAAAAATCCTGCAAACTCAGAAAATCCCGTCCCTGCAACTGCAATCGATATTCATGGTAAGACATCTGTCTCCATCTCCTTCCCGTCACTCTACGGCCTCAAGGGCGCCGGTAAAGATTTCCATAAATAAAGCCAGGTCTTCCTCATCGATGATCAGAGGAGGAAGAAGGCGGATGATGGAATCCCCGATCACATTGATGAGCAGACCTTTTCCCTGGCATTCTTTCTGGATGCGTCCTGCTTCGGGAACGGTGAGCTCCAGAGCCAACATCAGGCCTTTTCCCCTTACTTCCGCGATCAGATCGGGCTTTTTCTCCTTGAGCCCGTTCAGATTTTGTTGCAGGAGTTCCCCCATCCGGGCGGCCTCTCTTAAAAAACCTTTCTTTAACATGGTCTGCAGGACGGCCACGGCAGCGCGACAGGCCAGCGGATTGCCGCCGAAAGTGGAGGCATGATCACCGGGCCCCAGGCCGTGCGCCTGTTCCTCGCGCACGATCATGGCTCCGATGGGGACACCTCCGCCCAGGGCCTTCGCCGCGGTCATGATATCCGGTTCCACCCCATAGCCTTCGTAAGCCCAGAGACGGCCGGTCCGCCCCATGCCGCACTGCACCTCATCGAAGATCAGCAGGAGATCTTCACGATCGCACAGTTTACGCAGTTCATCCATGAAGACGGGATCCGCCGGATAAACGCCCGCCTCGCCCTG
>JBASYW010000254.1:0-10348 GCA_049277715.1 Dethiobacteria bacterium
GACAGCCTTTGCATTTATTAAAGCACAAAACATTAGATTCATGTTTTTAATATTGAATGATTACGATGAAAAATAAACTGAAGGAATGTTCTCAGGTGGCAGAGGCATTCGTTCCAGGAAAAGGGAAAATGCTGACAAGGCCATCTGCATAAGAGGGATCATCATGAATGAATACATTATCGAAATGAATAACGTAACTAAAAGATTCCCCGGCGTTATTGCCAATGATGATATCTCCATTCAGATAAAAAAAGGTGAGATATTTGCTCTTTTGGGAGAGAATGGTGCGGGGAAATCGACTCTCATGAGTATGTTATTTGGAATTTACGAACCGGATGAAGGGGAAATAATTATCCGCGGTGAGAAAGTGCGGCTTTCATCAGCAAAATCCGCTGCTGATTTAAATATTGGTATGGTTCATCAGCACTTTAAATTGGTAAGTAATTTTACCATTGCACAAAATATTATTCTGGGGAAAGAGCCAATCAGGAAGGTGCTGGGCTTATTCCCATACGTCAACGTTAAATATGCTTGCAAGAATATCAGGGAACTATCAAAAAAGTACAATCTGGAAGTAGAACCGTCACAAAAAATTGAAAATGTTAGTGTATCCGTGCAGCAGCGAGTGGAGATCTTGAAAATGCTATACTGCGAGGCGGAAATATTAATATTTGATGAACCCACCGCTATTCTTACGCCGCAGGAAATAGAATACCTGCTTGGGATAATGAAGGAATTAAAGAATCAGGGAAAGACCATCATTTTAATTACCCACAAGCTTGAGGAAGTAAAAAAGATAGCGGATAGATGTGCTGTATTGCGCCAGGGGAAATTGATAAAGGTGTTGGATGTTGCATCAACCACGACCAAGGAACTGGCCAATTTGATGGTGGGGCGTGATGTAATATTCAATATGCAGAAGAGGAAATCAGATTTTTCAGAGGCGGTTTTGTCTGTAAAGGGCCTGACGGTAGAGAATGCTGACAGGCTGGAAGTGGTGAAGGATGTGTCATTTTCTATCCGCGGCGGGGAGATATTTGCCTTGGCCGGGGTTTCGGGAAACGGCCAGGTGGAAATTGCCGAGGCCATTGCTGGAATGATTGATGTTAAAACAGGAAGTATAACTTTAAATGGCAAAGACATAACCCCGAGAACCATTCGTGAGCGTTCCCTGGAAGGGATTTCCTATATACCGGAGGATAGACAAAAATTTGGTGTGATAATGGATTTTGACCTCTGTTACAATCTTGCCCTTAAAAAATATTTTGCGGAGCCCTTTTCAAAACGAGGGATTTTGCAGAAGGAAGAATTCGATGCTTATGCAATGAAATTGATAGGGGATTATGATATCCGTCATGGCCAGGGAACCCGAACAAAGCTGCGTTCCATGAGTGGGGGCAACCAGCAAAAAGTTATCATTGCCAGAGAAATAGAGCTGGACTCCTCCTTGATGATATTTGTTCAGCCGACGCGTGGCCTGGACATAGGGGCGATTGAAACCGTTCACCGTCAAATATTGCTTCAAAGGGACCGTGGAAAAGCCATTTTGCTCATTTCTTTGGAATTGGACGAGATCGTAAAACTTGCTGATACCATCGGTGTCATATTCAACGGTCAGTTGCTCAAGGTTGCTCCGGCCCAATCCTTATCTATCTCCGAAGTTGGTAAATACATGATGGGGGTTAAACAAGGTGAACAAGAGATCGGTAAATAATGGGTTTCTGGATGTTTTAATTCATAATAAGTGGCTGATTCATCCTGTATTTCCCATATTGCTAAGTTTAATCGCCGCGTCTGCAATATTGCTCATCATGGGCAAAAACCCGATCGTAGCTTTCACAAGTTTTTTGCAGGGAAGCGGTTTTTTGCCTAAGGCTTCATACGCAAGCGGCCGGAATATCCTGACAGACTTCATTTCTTTTTTGGGCATCCTTGCTCCCATGATATTTGCTTCCCTGAGTGTGATCGTCGGCCTCAAAGCGGGCTTGTTTAATATCGGTGTTTCCGGGCAGATGCTGGCGTCGGGTTTTTTGGCCACATCATTAATCGGTTACAGCGAACTGGAAGCTTGTATAGCAAAACCTTTGGTAATACTGATCGGTATTTTCGTGGGCGGTCTTCTTGGGATGATGGTCGGTTTCCTAAAATATAAATTTAATATCAATGAAGTAGTATCTACCATTATGCTGAATTATATCATCAGTTTTATTACCGGTTTTTTTATTAACACTTACTATGCAGATTCCATTACCCGTACATCAAAGATTATCAGCGCTGCGTCTTGCCTAACCATTAAAAATATCGAAGTTTACGGTTGCAAATTAAACATTCCTATAGGAATATTTATTGCCCTCGCGGCGGTGTTTGTAACGCGTTTTTTACTCGACCGCACTGTTTTTGGCTTTGAATTAAAAGCCGTTGGTAGCAACCGATATTGTGCCAAGTACGCCGGTATGAATGTAGGCCGGAACATGGTTCTAACCATGGCGTTGTCCGGCACGCTCGCTGGCCTGGCGGGTGTAACATACTATCTGGGTTATTATAATACCATCGTGCCCAAATCATTGGCAAATTTGGGTTATGATGCCATAGCGGTGGCATTGCTGGGCAATACAAGCCCCGTTGGAAGTATCTTTGCTTCCGTGTTGATCACTATATTTCAAAAAGGCAGCATTTATATGAACTCTATAATCGGGGTTCCCAAGGAAATATCATCGCTCATCGTCGGCATCCTGTTATTGTTTAGTGCCTGCAGCGGCTATTTCCAATATAAAGTTCACCGCAATTACATGAAAAAGACAGGAAAGGAAGGTAGCCGCTAATGGAAACGATACTGATCGATGGTCTTTCCTTTGCCCTGCCATTATTCGTAATAGCAACCGGTGGTATTTACAGTGAAAAGAGTGGAATAATCAACCTGGCACTGGAAGGATTGCAGGGGGTTGGCGCTTTTGTAGGGGCTCTTTCTGTAATCCTGATGGCTGATTTATTGGGGTACAGCCAGGGATCTATGTTTTATATAGCCATGATTGCTTCAATAGCAGGCGGCATGTTGTATTCAATGTTGCATGCGGCGCTATGTATAAAATTTCGTGCCAATCAGATCATTAGCGGAATTGTAATCAATATTCTTGCCGTGGCCCTGACTACCTTTTTAACCAGCGTAGTCAACCATCTAATTGTGGGGGAAGCATCAAATAAATTTCAACTTGGCGTCTCTTCCCGGTTTACAGTTCCGATGCTGTCGGAGATACCGTTTTTAGGCGGTTTATTTAAGAACATGTATCCCTTCGAGATTGTGATCTTGGTTATAGCCGTCCTGGCATGGTATATCCTTTACAAGACTCGTTTTGGCATGCGCCTTCAAGCCTGTGGCGACAACCCCCACGCGGTGGATGCTACGGGTGGGAATGTAGAAAAGATACGCTTCATTGCGGTATTGATCTCCGGCGCTTTATCCGGTTTGGGCGGGATTTGCTTTGCTTATTCGCTAATGGCAAACTTCTCGCCAAGCATTTATATGGGTTACGGCTATCTGGCCATCGCCAGCATGATTTTCGGGAATTGGAAAATCTCAACCACATTTGCGGCCTGCCTCTTTTTTGGATTTGCCAAATCTGCAGGGTATCAACTTTGCCTGAACATGAATCTCTCCAGCAACTTTTCGGATCTGTTTCTCATACTGCCTTATGCATTGACCCTGATTCTACTCATGTTTTTCTCCAAGCATAATTGCCCCCCCAAGGCTTTAGGTGAAATATTTGACAAAGAAAGCCGCTAAGGCCTTCCCGGAAATATTGTTTTTGAGATTTTTAACGGGCTGATCGGTGCCCCGATAAACTGCATTTTTGAAGATAGGGCCAAGGCCCATTAATTGGACAACAAACTTTTTGCAGGCGGCATTGGTCAGATAGGAAGGCGGATGCAAAGAAATTATCACCATTTTTAAAATGTTCGGCTTGCTAATACCCCTGGTTTTAACTCCTGTTATGAAAAGAAATCCTGTTTAAAGGAACATAGCAAAAACAGGCAAAGTATAATGACACGCATAGTAATATGTGTTACGTTTTGATGGAAGGGATTGCGAGATGAAAAAATTGCCTGAGCCACTGGAGCCTGTGGCAAGCAATGATCTGGTGCGTGGGAGCATCGATACGATCATCCTGAGTGGTGGCTGATGGC
Source organism: Dethiobacteria bacterium (assembly GCA_049277715.1). Classification (GTDB taxonomy): domain Bacteria; phylum Bacillota; class Dethiobacteria; order DTU022; family PWGO01; genus JAAYSV01. The sequence goes on from JBASYW010000254.1 coordinate 4,183, forward strand.
TGGAATGGATGATTTAAAAAAATACTAAATGCAAAGGGGGGAATATATTTTTATGAAAAAGGTTCTGGGCTTGGTGGTTTCCAATAGAAAACTAGGTAACAGCGAGATATTGGTGAAAGAAATCTTGAGTAATATCCCGGAGGAATGTAACCGGGAACTAATCCGCTTAACTGACCTGGAGATAAAGCCATGCAAGGCCTGCTATCGGTGCCTACAGCCTGATAGCGATTGTGCAGTCGGTGATAATTTCAATTTTGTAATTGAAAAAATCAGAGAGGCGGATGCGCTTATCATTGGAGTTCCGGTATATTTCCTGGGGCCACACGGCTATTATAAAATGTTGGCCGATCGATTGGTGGGGGTGCAGAATCGTTCCAAGGATACGCAGGGGAAACCTTGTATCATTGTAATGCCTTATGGATCCAAAGGTTGGGAGGGTTACAGCAAAGCCGCCTGCATTGTTTTGCCGAAGCTATTAAGAATGAAACTGGTTGACTGTTGGCAAATTCATGCCACGTTGCCGGGAGAATCCCTGTTGAATCCTGAAAATATTAATTATGCAAAGGCTTTAGGGCGAAAACTCTTCAATGGGCGTGAATATCATGGCGGAAGCAAGGAATGTCCTATCTGCGGATCTGATCTCTTCCGGCTACTTGATGAAAACCAAGTGGAATGCCCCAGATGTGGCTCAAGAGGCATCCTGAAAAATAATTGCAGTCCGGATTTTTCTGCTTCAGATTATCGCCGTTTTTCAGATCAGGAGATGGATGAACACTTTAAAGGTTGGTTGCTGGAAACGAAAGATCGTTTTTTAGCTGAAAAAGATCACTTAAAAGAGCTGCAAAAAAACTACCGAAATCAAGATTGGTGGATTAAACCATGACGATTAGTTGAATGGCCGTCTTAGCCCGAATCCGTGCCATATTGTATAATCTGAAGTAACTTTTGGTTATTAAGTAGTTGACATCAATAAAAGAGCATTGCTATACTTGCTCCAAGGAAGCAAATCCCTATCTTTAAACCATAATTCAATTTTATGTCGGCGAAAAACTATTCCAATAAGACACAGGCCGGAAGTAGCGTGGAATCAGCAAAAACATCCACATTTGTTTTGGAATTATTAAATTTACAAAAGGAATTTACAAGGCAAATGAAATACGCATTTATGACTGGCGGGGCAGGCGGACTTGGTGGTCAAGCCTGCAGATTATTGGCAGATAAAGGATGGACAGTTTTTGCCGCTGATATTGATCAAGCAGCTCTTGACAAGATTAATTATCAAAATATTATACCCGTTCAAGTTGATATAACTAAAATAGAAAGTATTGAACGTGCCCGTGACATTGTCAGGCAATATACAAAAGGCCTTGATGCTGTAATTAATTTTGCCGGTATGTTTAATTTTACTTCGCTTGTTGAAAACGATCCCAAAATTATGGAACGTGTTCTTTCAGTTAATGTTATGGGCATGATCAACGTTAACTATGTTATGTTTCCGCTTATTTGTGAGGCAAAGGGCAGAATTATAAATATAAGCTCTGAAATCGGCTGGCTTAAACCCCAACCTTTTACATCACCGTATTCAGTATCAAAACACGCAGTAGATACCTATACCGATGCTCTGCGTCGTGAGCTTCAATTTATCGGTATCAAAGTGATCAAGATTCAACCGGGTTCATTCAGGAGCGATATGCATAACGCAGCCGAGGAGACGTTTGAACGTTTGATTAACGAAACAAGTTTATATAAAAATAATCTTAGGTCACTGCAATTTATTATGACGAATGAATTGAAACACGCTAATGACCCCATATATTTATCCGGAGTTGTATTAAAGGCTTGCACGGCAAAGAGACCGAAGATTAATTACCGGGTTAAAAACAGTTTTAAACTTAAGCTTTTGAATATATTGCCTGATACTATAATTGATAAGATTTATAAAATGGTAATAAAATAATAAATAATAACTAATATAAAACGGTTATAAAATGCCTCCGCATATCGAAGGATCACCGCCTCAATGCCTCTTGCCAAAACGCTAGGTGCCGATGACGGTAACGATAAATTGGCGATTATTTCGGGGGCCGTCAAATTCACAGAAAAAGATATTCTGCCAGGTTGAGAGAGCCAGGCGGCCGTCGATAAGGGGTATGGTTTCGCCGGGGCCGACCAACCCCGCCTTGAGGTGGGCGTCGGCGTTGCCGTCCTGCCGATCATGTTCCCAGTTGCCACGGGGGATCAGCTTCTGCAACAGAGCAACCACGTCATTTTGTACGCTATCATCCCAGTTCTCCTGAATCATGATCGCGGCTGTGGCTCCCTGGGCGCACACCGAAACCAGCCCGTTTTTGATGCCGCTTTGTTCCACCTCTATCCGGACCTGTTCGGTAATATCGTAAAGTGCCTCCCGCAACGCCGTTTCCAGCTCGAGAATACTGTGTTTAACATGCATAATTATAATATTCCTCCTTGATTAGTCAATGCTGCAGGCTGAAGATTGCAGATTATTCCTACCTCTTCATCTTTAGTTTAGTGGAAACACCACGGGTTTTCAACCGGAGTGCGCCCATTATACCGGCCGCCATTGGTTATCAAATAATCTAATTTAGGTGCTTTCAACCCCGGCTTTATCTGCTTTACCGGCTTCTACCTGTTCGGTACATGGGCCAATTTATATCAGGGGATCTGTCCTCGTGACACAAAAATGTTAGGTCAGGTTCGGTATAAATATAGGCAAAAAATACGAAGCGGTTTGGCAAACTTTTCGAAAAAAAAGTATGGACAGCACATGGATTAAGAGTCCATGTGCTGTTACCGGGGCAAGCAATTAAAAAAAATGGAAGTCGACAAAAGCCTTGCCACGCAAGCAATTATCGGGCTTTTAGACCTCCATTTTAAAGTGGTACGCCTGGCAGGAATCGAACCTGCGGCACATGGATTAGGAAAACGCGAATAATGTTCCGATGTTTAACAATGTTTAACAAAGGTTATTACACCTCATCAACTCATGCATGGTGGAAGCATTGTTAAGGATCGAACAAGCACGACAACACCAACGATACAAGCCATGTTTTCTGTAACCCCCTGTCAGTCGAGCTACCGTTTTTCAACCTTCTTTCCACTCCCTCTGCCTCAAGCAGTTACCCATTATCGAAATCAGCTTATTATACCTGCATTCCCAAGTATTAGGAAAACTTAACAATTAAACTGCGTAAAATTCGTTTCTAAATACATGATCTATAGTGAAGGGGTAAATTGCAAAACAAACCCCATCAAAAACAAAAGGGCTGAAAGGACGGTGAACAAAGTCTTTCCACAATCGAATATAAAGGGGTGATGTCTTTTGGGGGCTCCCGGCACAATGGCAATATTATCGGATAGGGAGCGCCAGGCATTGATAGCCTTTAGAGATTACCCAACCATCGAGCATGTCGCAGAGGCCCTAGGCGTAAAGGTAAGCACAGCGCGTTGTCATTTGCACAATGCCAAAAAAAAGATAGCAAAACTGAGTAAAGGTTTAGTTGGTAATAACTGTAAAAACCTAAACAAAACCTTGATGCCTGGTCTCTCTGTACGAACGTCGTCTGACAATTCTGACAATATGAACATAACGCTGATAAAGACCATAGACGCCAGCGATGATCGAAAAACTGAATTAGAACAGTTGCAGGAAGACATAAAATATGGTCTCAGCAGGATGACGTATAAAAGATATGGCTTGGGACTTGAACCCCGCAACCGTGATGAAAGGATTGCTTATGGCATTAACGGGGTTGGTGAATGGGACTATATCCGCAAACAGAACGTGGCATGCTTGAAGGAGCTATCATTGTCCGGTCGAAAAAGAATTGTGAGCGTGCGAGGGACAGAACACACCTCGCGGGTAAGAAAAATCATCCGAGAGCGGGGAATAAAAAAGCTTTCTACATCTTATAGTGATACCTTGGAAGACATAGAAAGCAACGTCTACCGATACCTATGCAGGGACGATGGAGATGTAGCGGCGATCATTCAAGCTTCTACTACAGTATATACGAACTATGATTTCAAGAAAAAGAAAGTAACGGTAGAATTCAACAACGAAAGAAAATTCGGTTCAATCAATCTATATGATAGCAAGCGCAAGAAGTTATATAGTTTGCTAAAAACAAATCAATACAAGACAGGTCGTGAATACCAGAGTGAAGCGAATATAGATCATATACGCAAAGAAGTAAATTATATAGGCATTAACATCAGTGGAGTAGAGGTCAAATTTCATTGCAAGTTACAATAGCAGAACAAAGTTTCGCGGGAGTCGGCTTATAGCGTGCGAGGGGTCGGCTGATCATCGGTCGGCGGTGGGGACACGATGATACGTGGGGGCTATCGAACTCTGTGCGAATGGATAGCCGGTCATCGGTCGGTGGCGGGGACACGACGACACTACCTCCTTTTAAGGGCGGCTAAATGCCGCCCCGCCACTCAGGGGATACGTGCTTCAAGACAAGTGCGTATCCCTCATTTTTAATCGAAAACGGTTCTTTACAATAGCAATTAAACCATTTTGCCAAGCGTAACGGAATGAAGTGTGCAGGCGTCTACGGTTGTTACGCTGTTACGCTGTTACGCTGAAAGGGGAGTCGATATTTAATGTTTGAAGCCGAAAGTCCCGAAACCCGTAAGGTCATCATGGAGAAACTGTTCAGGTCGGATGCTTCCGAATCTGAGAAAAGTGCAATCAGGGAAGCCATGGCTATTACTGCTAAAGAAAAAGAGTTTACAAACAAGATTATCGGCATGTTGGAAAAACCCGCTTCGGGCAGTAAGCCCCCGGAGATGCCCAGGGTAACCGTCAGTCAGTTTTGCAGTACACCTCCGCCCTACGATATTTTATTGCCACAGGGATACCTGTTATGGGACAAGGGCTTGTACAAGATAGGCGAAGAAGACGACGGACACGGTAATAGTAAAATGCAGATCGCCTGCCTGACAAGAACCCCGTTTTTTGTCGCGTGCAGGGATATAATAGGCAAATTGCTTGTCCTGAGATATATAAACAATTCGTGGGAGAAGAAATGGATACCGGCAACCAAGATAGCAACCCGAAGTACCTATTTCAACTTCCTGATCTTTCCCTGCAAGGGCGTAAAGTTCAGCCTCCTGCAAAACTATGCTTACGAGTGTGCCGCCCTGTCTCCTTTTGCGGAAGCGGCCATTCCCGCACTCGATGCGCTATTGCAAGATATGAGCAATGACCACAGTCTTGACAGTAGCGCGGCCTATCCCGTATTGGTCGGTGTAAGCAAAATCAGGACACTCTGCCAGGAATACGAAGTCTCTTACAACGAACTGCGTCAGCGTTTGGTAAGTTCGGGACACATCCAGGAAGAAAGCCATATAGAAAGAGACAAAGATACGAAAAAACCGTCAAGGTTCTTGGTTTTTAACAAGCCATTGCTTGACGAAGACACATCGGACAAAGATCACTCAAAAGAATAACCCGAGTATTTTTATACAGATAGTACGCGCGTACCATCTGTTTTCTTTCTCTCTATCTAATAGAAAGAAAAAATAAAATCCGGGAGGAGATAGTGTTATGAAATTCCAAGGAAAGGTCTCCCGGATAATATTCCGGGCAGACAGTTTTGTGATTGCCCGACTGTCTGTTTCGGAGAGTGAGGACATCACCATCGTAGGGGATTTGCCGGGGCTTCAGAGTCATGACGAAATCATCGTTCATGAAGCCCGCAAAGAAAATCACCCCAAGTATGGTGATCAGTTCAGGATAAAATCATGGGAAAAAATCGTCCCCACGACAGAAGAAGGCGTAATAGCCTTTCTGTCCTCGGGGGCGGTAAGTGGCGTCGGTCCTGTAAAAGCCAAGGCCATTGTCGATCATCTTGGGGTCAACGCCATTGAGATCGTAACAAAAAAGGGTTACAAATCTCTTCTTCCCGTAAAGGGGTTCGGGGAAAAGACGGCAATCGATGCCTACCTATCTATTATGAGTCAGATGGAATTTCACGGCATCCTGACCCAACTGTCCCCGACAGGACTCCCCAGCAACACGATCATTAAAGCGTACAAAGAATGGGGAGCCGAAACCGTAAAAGTAATACAGGAAAACCCCTATCGGTTGACCGATCTACGCTTCATCGGCTTTCACCGGGCCGATCAGCTAGCG
>JBASYW010000255.1:0-16744 GCA_049277715.1 Dethiobacteria bacterium
CTCTTATGTGGAACACTTTTTAGGTGTTAGTTTTGTATTTTTGTAATATAAGGAGGTTAGAAAATGTCCGCAGAGGAGAAAAAAAAACCTGATTCCAAAAGGACTATTGACCCGGCAGCATTGGCGGTATTAAATAAGAATGACGGTCAGATAGAGACGGCATATGATCGTTATGTAAAGATGCAACCGCAGTGCAATTATGGCCGGACGGGGATCTGCTGTCGAATCTGCCTGCAGGGGCCCTGTCGTATTACCAAAAAAGCGTCAAAAGGCATCTGCGGAGCTCACGGCTATACGATTGTAGCTCGAAATCTGATCAGAGCAATCAATGGTGGATGCGGTGCTCATGCCGATCATAGCCGTCATATGCTTTCAACTTTGGCGGAGATGTTTGCGGGGAAGGCACCGGATTATTCCATTGCCGATCCGGAAAAGCTTTACCGGGTGGCCGATCGCCTGGGGCTCTCCAGAGAGGGCAAAAGTGATGAGGATCTGTTAAAAGAAGTATATGAGGTCGCGGTAAATGATTTTACCAAACTGGATGATACACCATGCCGCTGGCTGGAGACGACAGTAGTTCCGGATCGTCTGAAAAAATTTGTCGAATGCAATATCTCTCCCCGCAGTATACATACGACTATCTCTGAAACCATGGGACAGACGCATATGGGTGTCGATTCCGACCCGGTCAACCTGTTGTTTCAGGGCTTGAAAACATCTTTGGCCGATTATATCTGTATGCATATTGCCACCGATATTTCAGATATCCTTTTTGGAACACCCAAGCCGGTAAGTTCTGAAGCCAATATGGGGGTAATTGATCCGGAGATGGTCAATATTGCTTTACATGGCCACAACCCGCTGCTGAGCGAGATGGTCGTGCGTGTAGCCAGGGAGATGACCGCCGAGGCGGAGGCAGTGGGTGCTAAAGGGATCAAGTGTATGGGGATCTGCTGTACCGGCAATGAGGTGCTGATGCGCCAGGGAGTCCCGGTTCTGACCAACTTCCTTTCTCAGGAGCTTCCGATTATGACCGGGGCTATCGATGCCATGGTTGTGGATGTCCAATGTATTATGCCCGGTATACAGGCAGTGGCGGAATGTTTCAATACCAAGATTATAACCACCATGTCTCACTCCAAGATTGCCGGAGCCCATCACGTGGATTTTGTAGAGGAGCAGGCCGTGGAGAAGGCCAAAGAGGTGGTTCGTATAGCCATTCAGGCCTTTAAAGAGAGAGATCCTTCCAAGATTGATATCCCCGATATCAAGCACAAAGTGACCGCCGGCTTCAGCTTTGAAGCGCTGGAGGATTTATTCGGAGCGATCAGTCCCGAGGCGCCGATCAAGGCGGTGACCGATGCTATCGATGCGGGACAGTTGCGTGGAGTAGTTCTCTTTGCCGGTTGTAACAACCTCAGGGTAATGCATGATCAGAGTAATACTCATCTGATCAAGGAGCTGGCTAAAAATAATGTTTTTATGATCGCTACCGGTTGCGCCGCAGGCGCGGCGGCCAAATTGGGGCTGATGAATGATGATGCCGTGGAGCAGTACGCCGGTGACGGATTGAAGGCTTTTATCCATCAGCTCAACGAGGCCAATGCCGATAAGCTTAACGGTCAGAAACTGCCCCTGATTTTTCATATGGGTTCCTGTGTGGATAACAGCCGTGCTTACAACTTTACCAATGCGTTGGCGGTGCAATGGGGGGTTGATACCCCCAAGGTGCCTTTTGTAGCCACAGCTCCCGAAGCCATGAGTGAGAAGGCGATATCTATCGGCAGCTGGTGTGTTACACTGGGTATCCCCACGCATGTGGGCGTAGTGCCTGAGGTTACGGGAAGCGCCCTGGTTAACGGTATTGCACTGCAAATTGCTCATGATGTTTATGGCGGATATTACATCTGGGAAGAAGATATTGAAAAATCAGTAGAAAAAGTACTGGCAGCGCTGGATGAGCGGACCTGGAAACTGAAAGTCCACCAGAAGACTGCCGAAAAATATGAGACGGAATTGACCAAAACCTGGTAAATCAATCCAAAGAAAAGGAGGAGTGAAAATGAGCGAAGCCAGTGGTGTGCTGTCTAGGGAATGGAAAGATTCATTTGAAGAAATATTTGATGGCGCCGTGGACGAGAACAATCCACCGCTAGCGCTGTTTGAAAAGGCATACGATGGGGCGGTTATCGCCACCAGTTATGCTGAAATACTGCTGAGTCAGGCTATTCGCCGCTACGGTCCGGATCAGGAAGTAAAGTATCCGGATACCGGCTATTACCTCCCCGTAATCAGGGCGTTGAGCGGTGAGGCCGTTACCAAGCTGGGGGAACTTCCCCCGATACTCAACCGCATGAGAGATCAGATCAGAGAGGAACTAAATTTCAAAAACGCCCGCCTCTGTGGTGAATCCACTGCGTACGCGGCGGAGATCATTGAAGCGATCAACTATCTTGATCCGGAGAAGGCTCATGTAGATCCCTGGACCGGTTTTCTGGGCGACCCCGTAGTGCGCCGCTATGGTATCCTTCTGGTGGACTGGACTATCCCCGGCCAAGCGGTGATCGTAGGCAAGGCCAGGTCCAGCGAGGCTCTGGCCAATATCATCAAGGACCTGCAGTCCAAAGGATTTATGATCTTCCTCAGCTATGAGGTGGTCGATCAGGCTATCGAAGCCGATTTGAAGTTGGGCATTGATTTTATTGCTTTCCCCACCGGTAATTTTACCCAGGTGGTTCATGCCGTTAACTATGCTCTGCGTGCCGGGATGGCTTTTGGTGGAATCCCCCCGGGAGAGCGGGAGAATACGCGTGATTACCAACGCCGGCGGGTGCGCGCCTTTGTTCTGCATTTCGGAGAACGTGATGAGGTCCAGGTGGCGGCCCATTTTGCGGCTATCTTTCTTGGCTTTCCCGTTATTGTTGACCATGAGCTGCCCGAGAATGAGCAGATTCCCAACTGGTATATCTCCAACCCCGACTACGATACAATGGTGCAGGTGGCGATGGAGATCAGAGGTATCAAGTTGAAGATCGTTGATATCCCCGTTCCCATTACCGTGGGTCCTGCCTTTGAGGGTGAAGCTATCCGCAAGGGTGATATGTACGTGGAGTTTGGCGGGCCCAAGAATACCGGCTATGAGCTGGTGGAGATGGTTGGTGAGAATGAGATAGAAGACGGCAAGATTGAAGTCATCGGGCCGGAGATAGATGATGTAGCCGAAGGCAGTTCTCTCCCCGTGGGCATTGTGGTCAAGATCTTTGGCCGAAAGATGCAGAAAGACTTTGAAGGGGTTCTTGAACGGCGTATCCACTACTTTGTTAACTACGGTGAAGGCTTGTGGCATATGGCTCAGCGGGACACTATCTGGATGCGAATCAGTAAAGATGCTGCGGCCAAGGGCTTCAAGTTCCATCATTTCGGTGAGCTGCTTATCGCCAAGTATAAAGATGAGTTCCCGGCTATCGTTGACCGCGTGCAGGTAACCTTTATTACGGATCCGGAGAAGGTGGAGGAAGGGCTTATCCATGCCCGTGAACTTTATGGCGAGCGTGATGAGCGCCTCCGCGGACTTACCGATGAAGCCGTGGAGAACTTTTACTCCTGCATTCTCTGCCAGTCGTTTGCACCCAACCACTGCTGTGTGGTAACCCCGGAACGTCTGGGCTTATGTGGTGCAGTAAGCTGGTTGGATTCCAAGGCTTCTTACGAGATCGATCCCAATGGCCCTTGCCGACCGATCGAGAAGAAAGGTATTATTGATGAAGAGAAAGGAATCTGGGAATCGGTTAACGAGTACGTTTATAATAATACAAACCGCACTATCGAGAGGTGCTCCATGTACAGCTTTATGGAGGACCCCATGACTTCCTGCGGCTGTTTCGAGTGTATCATGGCTATCTTCCCCGAGGCTAACGGGGTTATGATTACCACCCGCGAATACAGCGGAGATACCCCTTGCGGAATGAGTTTCTCTACTCTGGCCGGTTCCTGCGGCGGGGGGATACAGACTCCGGGTTTCATGGGGCATGGAAGGCAGTTTGTGCTGAGCCGAAAGTTTATCAAAGCAGACGGCGGACTGGCACGGCTGGCATGGTTGCCTGCGGAGTTGAAGGAATCACTTGGTGATGAATTGCGGAAACGTGCCGAAGAGGAAGGGCTGGGCGCGGATTTTGTGGATAAAATTGCCGATGAGACGGTGGGGGTAACTGCCGATGAGATTCTTCCTTTCCTTGAAGAGAAAGGACATCCGGCCCTGACCATGGATCCGCTGATGTAAAGGCTGTATGAGAAAATGGCGGCGTTGGAAACGATGCGGCTGTTTTCTCCTTTGAGTTATCAGCTCGTATCTTTTAAAGAAAAGTATGAAAGGAGTAGAGGAGATGGCGTTAACTGGTTTAGAGATTTTTAAACATCTACCCAAGACCAACTGCAAGGAGTGCGGGATGCCTACCTGTTTGGCCTTTGCGATGGCTCTGGCGGGCGGGAAGGCTTCGCTGGACAAATGTCCTCATGTGAGTGAGGAAGGCAAGGCGGCATTGGATTCCGCTTCAGCGCCTCCGATTGCTTTAGTCAGGATTGGCGTCGGAGACCATGCAGTGGAACTGGGGGATGAGACCGAGATTTTCCGACATGACAAGCGTTTCTACCATCCGACCGGCATAGCGGTTATAGTCAGTGATAATGAAGATGTGGCTGCCAAAGCGGAAAAATTCGAGGGCCTGGAATTTGATCGGGTCGGGCTCCATTTTGTGACCGATATGGTAGCGGTCAAGTGTGATTCAGGGGATGCCGCCAAATTCAAGGCCGCGGTGGAAACCGTAGCCGGCAAAACGCAGAAGGCGATGATCCTGATTGCCGAGGATCCGGCGATCATGGAAGGCGCTCTGAATGTGGTGGCCGACCGCCGCCCCCTGGTTTATGCGGCTACAGCCGATAACTACGAGAAGATGACGGCATTGGCAAAGAGCAAAGATTGCCCCCTGGCCGTCCGCGGAGACGGACTCGATGATACGGCCACCCTGGTAGATAAGGTCGTGGCCCTGGGTTACAAAGAGCTGGTAATCGATTCCGGCTCGAGGGATACCAGCAAGGTGTTGGCCGATATGACCCAGATCCGTCGTCTGGCCATAAGGAAAAAGTTTCGCCCCTTTGGATATCCGACCATTGCTTTTACCAACAAGGAAGATCCTCAGGAGGAGATCATGCAGGCGGGTGTTTACTTGAGCAAATATTCCGGCATTGTGGTGATCAAGGCTGCGGAGAAACAACAATTATTGCCGTTGCTCTCATGGCGTCAGAACCTGTTTACAGACCCGCAGAAGCCTATCGCCGTCGAACCCAAGCTTTATGAAGTTGGTGACGTACAGCCGGATTCGCCGGTTTACTGTACCACGAATTTCTCCCTCACTTACTTTATTGTTGAGGGTGAAGTCGAGGCTTCCCGTGTTCCCGCCTATATCCTTTCGGTGGATACCGGAGGTATCTCCGTGCTCACCGCTTATGCGGATAATAAATTTTCAGGTGAGACCATCGCCGAAGCGATGAAGAAGGCCGGTCTGGATGAAAAGGTCAACCATAAGAAGATTATTATCCCCGGATACGTAGCCGTTCTAAAAGGTTCACTGGAAGAAGCTTCGGGTTGGAATGTGGTCGTAGGGCCCAGAGAGGCTTCCGGCATTACCAAGTTTATCAAGGAGAGCTACGCTTAAGAGAAGATGGCACAGGCCCGGAAAGACCCGGGCGTCACGACTATAATTGCAAGAAAGGAGCGTTAATATGGCTGTCGAGATCCTTAAAGAAAAATATAGAAGTAAGGTGGGCGAAGTAGTGCTGGGGGCAACCAGGGAACAGGGTGGAACCCGTTCTCATACCATCACGGTAGGTGGTGAATCCGCACTGCCATATTTACATTTTGAGGGGGAGGCCAAAAACCGTCCCGTAGTAGCCCTGGAGATATGGGATATTGTCCCGGAGGAATGGAACCCCGTTTTCGCCAAATATTATGGTGATGTTTATAATGATGTTGCGGCCTGGGCAAAAAAATGCATTGAGGAATACAAGGCGGATCTGTTGACCCTGCGTCTGAAGAGCGCCGATCCGGATTTAAAAGACGCCTCTCCGGAGGAATGTGCGGCCAACGTGAAGAAAGTACTGGAGGCGGTAGGTGTTCCTCTGATTGTCATCGGTTGCGGCAAGAGCGAGAAAGATAACCTTATTTATCCCGTCGTAGCCGAGGCCACCGAGGGCGAGAACCTGCTTCTCGGCGTAGCCGAGCAGGACAACTACAAGGCGATCACCAGTGCTTGCATGGCCCATAAACATAGCATTATCGCTCAGTCCCCCATTGATATTAACATTTGCAAGCAGTTAAACATCCTTATTCTGGAGATGAGCCAGGCACTGGATGGAAAGATCGTTATCGACCCCACGATCGCGGCATTGGGTTATGGCATCGAGTACTCCTATTCCATCATGGAGAGGGCGCGTAACGGGGCTCTTCAGGGGGATCGGATGTTGGCTATGCCGGTTATCGGTAATGTCGGATTTGAATCCTGGAGGACCAAGGAATCCAATATTGCAACCGCAGAGGAGCCGGGTTGGGGCGAACAGGAGGAGCGGGGGATCATGTGGGAAGCGACAACAGCGATGGCCTATATCCAGGCAGGAATGAATATCTTGGTGATGAGACATCCTCGTGCGGCCGAACTGGTGAAGAAGAATATCGATGATTTGATGCAGGATAACAGCTATTAGGTTCCGATCAGCGGGGAGGGTGGTGCATAAAGCTCCCCTTCCGTGATTTCCGTTTACCCGGTTGACCATCCGCCTTGAGTGGGAGGCGCCGGGGCGGAAATATAAAAATTTACAAGGAGGTTAGCTAGATGCTGATTATTGGCGAAAGGATTAACGGTATGTTCAGGGATATCGCCAAGGCCATCAAGGACCGCGATCCTGTACCGGTTCAGGAGTGGGCGCGCAAACAGGAAGATGCCGGTGCGCATTATCTGGATATCAATGTCGGCCCCGGCTCTACCGAAGTGGCTGAAGCCATGAAGTGGCTGGTGGAGACCACCCAGGAGGTTACGGACCTGCCATTGGCTCTGGATTCAACCAGATATGATGCCATAGAAGAAAGTTTAAAGTTATGCAAGCGGCCGGCGATGATCAACTCGGTTCCTGCAGAAGCTGCCAAAATGGAAAGAGTATTCACCATGGCTGCGGAGTACAATGCGGAGGTAATCGGATTGGCCATGAACGAAGAGGGGATTCCCAAGGATGCTGAGAGCCGTATCGCCCTGGCGATGGAACTGGTGGCTACAGCGGATGCATACGGCATATCTCCGGACCGTCTTTTTATCGATCCGCTGGTATTGCCGTGTAATGTGGGGCAAGACCATGGCCCCGAAGTTTTTGAAACACTGAGGCAGGTTAAATTATTATCCAATCCGCCTCCGAAGACCACGGTGGGGCTGAGTAATATCTCTCAAGGGACCATAGATCGTGAACTTGTCAACCGGACTTTTGCCGTGATGGCCATGGCCGCCGGCCTGGATTCGGCGATCGTCGATGCCTGTGATGACGAGTTGATGGCCGCCATCGCTACAGCCAGGATCCTGCTCAACATGGATATTTATTGCGATTCATATGTTGATGTGTTCCGTAAATCCAACAAATAGCTTGGGTTGCTGAAATATGGGAGGAAGGTGAGAAAATGATTATTGCCGAGAGGAAGCCTCTGTCGCAGATAATGGAGATGCTCGCTCCCTATAAAAATATCTGTGTGCTGGGTTGCGGGACATGCGTTACTGTCTGCCTGGCGGGGGGGCAGAAAGAGGCCGAAGAGACAGCTGCCGCAATCAGTATTGGCCGTAAACAGGAGAAGAAAGATGTAGAGATTGAGGCCTTCACCATCGAGCGCCAGTGTGAGTATGAGTTTATTGAAGAGGCGATAAAACGGTTAAGAGATTACGATGTCATATTATCCATGGGTTGCGGTGTGGGGGTACAGACCCTGGTGGACCATGCTCCGGATCTGATTGTTATGCCGGCTCTCAACACCCAATTTTACGGATATCCCGTGGAACAGGGGGTCTGGAAAGAGAATTGTTTGGGATGCGGCGATTGTGTCCTGCATCTTACGCAGGGTATCTGCCCGATAACCAGATGTTCAAAGAGTATCCTGAACGGCCCTTGCGGCGGTTCCCAGGATGGCGTTTGCGAGATCAGCAAAGATATCCCCTGTGCATGGCATCTGATTTATGAACGCTTATCCAAACTAGGCAAGCTGGACCTCTTGAAGAAGATACAGCCCCCCAAAGACTGGTCCACAGCGCATCATGGAGGGGTTAGAACTTTAGTAAGGGAGGATGTCAGAGTTGATCGCGGGGAGTAACTTGGAAAAGGTTATAAACAGTGGAGAATTTGTCGTAACCGGCGAACTGGGTCCTCCCAAAAGTGGAAACGGGGATTTTATCAGACACCATGGAGAATTGTTGAGGAACCACGTTGATGCTTTCAATATTACAGATAATCAGACCGCTATCGTGCGGACTTCCAGTATCGCTTGTGGTGCCATTCTGGTGCAGATGGGTCTGGATCCCGTGGTGCAGATGACCGTACGGGATAGGAACCGCATCGCCATACAGAGTGATATTTTAGGCGCTTCGGCTCTGGGAGTTAAAAACATGCTCTGCATTGCCGGAGACCACGTCAAGTTTGGCAATGAACTCGGAGCAAAAAATGTTTTTGATATCGACTCCATGCAGCTGATCAAGGCGCTCAAGGATATGCGTGACGAGAACAGATTTATCGGTGGGGATGAGTTGGAACATCCCTTCACCATCTTTATCGGCGCCGTGGAGAACCCTTTTGCCGATCCTTTTGAATACAGAGTGGATCGGCTGGAGAAGAAGATCGATGCCGGCGCTAATTTTATCCAGACCCAATGTGTCTTTGATCTCGATCGTTTCAAGGAGTGGATGAAACGCGTGGTTGATCGCGGGCTGCACGAGAGGTGTGCGATTTTGGCCGGTTTTACTCCGGCCAAATCACTTGGCGCCGCCCGTTACATGAAGAACAATGTAGCCGGTATCACCATTCCCGATGCACTTATTGAGCGGCTCAAGGGTGCAGAGGACAAGAAGGCCGAGGGGATCAAGATCTGTGTTGAGTCAATCCAGGAATGCCGTGAGATAGAGGGAGTCGCCGGGGTGCATATCATGGCGGTGGCCTGGGAGGAGAAAGTTCCCGAGATTGTTGAGAAAGCGGGTCTGTATCCTCGTCCTAAACTTTAAGCATAGATTACGGCCCTTCAAAGACATCGACCCGATCAGAAAGAAGAATTTGGCTATTTCAATGCTGCAGGTATGATAGAAACGAAGTTTAGATCGAAGGGTTAAAAGAACAGGCTAGGTCAATTTAGCCTGTTTTTTTTCTCAAAAAAACTGATAACTAGGGAAAGAAGGGAACCGGATGAATAAAAAGCAAGTGGTTATCGCCGGTGCCGCCCGGACACCGATCGGAGATTTTGGCGGAGTATTCAGGGACGTCAGCCCCGGCAGCCTGGCCAAAATTGCGGTGGAGGAAGCACTGAGGAGGGCATCGGTCAAGAAGGATCAGGTTGATGAGGTGATTTTGGGCAACTGCTTGCAACCTACAGATGAACCGAATATGGGTCGCCATGTGGCTCAGATTTGCGGGATGCCCCATCGGACGACGGGGATGACCATACAGCGGCAATGCAGTTCGGCGATGCAGGCTCTGGTCAGCGGCTACCAGGAAATAATTTTCGGGGATGCCGAGATAGTGGTTGCCGGGGGAGTGGAATCGATGAGCACGGCTCCGTACCTGCTTAAAAATGCACGGTGGGGGAAAAGGTTGCAGCATGGGGAAATGACCGATGCCCTGTGGGAAATGTTGATGGATCCAATCCATAGAATCATGATGGGAGAAACGGCTGAAAATCTGGCCCAAAAATATAATATCTCCCGGGAGGAGCAAGATGAGATTGCCTGCCGGAGTCATAAAAATGCTCTGGCCGCCATCGAAGAAGGCCGGTTCAGGGATGAGATCATTCCCGTAACGATACAGAAGAAAAAGATGGAAGTGGTGATCGATACCGATGAGCATCCTCGCCGGGACATCTCCCTGGAGAGTCTGGCTATGTTGAAACCGGCCTTCCGCAAAGGAGGAACGGTAACAGCCGGAAACTCTTCCGGATTGAATGACGGGGCGGCGGCGGTGGTGCTGATGAGCGCCGAGAAAGCCGTAGAGGCGGGTATAAAACCTTTGGGGCGCATTGTCTCCTATGCCTGGGCGGGGGTAGAGCCCGAATTGATGGGTTATGGACCTGTTCCGGCTACGAAGAAGGCTCTGGAAAAAGCGGGGATGAGCTTGGCGGAGATAGAGCTTGTCGAATTGAATGAAGCTTTTGCCGCCCAATATCTGGCCTGTGAGAAACTGCTGGATCTTAACCGCGAGATCGTCAATGTTAACGGCAGCGGAGTAGGGCTTGGCCATCCGGTAGGCTGTACGGGAACACGGATCGTCATTACTCTGCTTTACGAGATGGTGCGTCGCGGGCTGAAGAGGGGGCTGGCGACTCTCTGTGTCGGCGGTGGCATGGGGATGTCCATCATCGTCGAACGGGATTAGAGCCTCTTTTAGGACACGGGAAGAAAATAGGCCGGCGCCCATGGCCATAAAAAACAGGAGGTAATCCAAGATGAGTTTTATTCAGGTTGAGAAGGAAGGAAAACTGGTAGTTTTAACGATCAATAATCCACCGGTGAATGCTTTGAATTCAGCATTGCTGGGCGAGCTGGAGAGCGTTGTTGATGAGCTGGCGACAACCGATATTGCCGTTCTGATCATTACCGGGGCCGGAGAGAAGGCTTTTGTGGCGGGGGCCGATATCAGTGAGTTTCCCCAGCTAAACAGTGCCAATGGGGAGAAACTTGCCCGTCGCGGCCAGCTGATCTTTCAGAAGATTGCCGATTACCCGGTGCCCGTAATTGCCGCGGTAAACGGTATGGCGTTGGGGGGAGGGCTGGAGCTGGCCCTGGCCTGTGATATCAGGGTTGTGGCCCAAGGTGCAAAATTAGGTCTTCCCGAAGTAACGCTGGCCATCTTTCCCGGTTACGGCGGAACGCAGCGGTTGCCGCGCCTGATCTCTCCGGGCAAAGCCAGAGAGCTTATTTTTACAGGAGATCTGGTCGATGCGGATGATGCTGTACAGCTGGGTCTGGCCGAGTATGCAGCGGATGACGTTCTCTCCAAGGCCAAAGCGATCGCCGGAACGATAATGAAGCGCGGCCCGATTGCGATTCGTCAGGCCAAGAAAGCCATAAACCGCGGTCTGGAAGTTTCTTTCGGCGAGGGGCTGAAGATAGAGGCGGCCTTGTTCGGTGAACTCTGTGATACCGAGGATCAGAAAGAAGGGGCCCGGGCGTTTTTGGAGAAACGTAAACCTGTTTATAAAGGCAGATAGAGGATGTATATCCGATAAAGATCAGGGAGGGATAAAGCATGGAAATAAAGACTATCGGGGTGATAGGCGCGGGAACAATGGGTAACGGCATTGCGCAGGTCGCTGCGGAAAGCGGTTACAACGTGATCATGAGGGATATCGAGGAGCCTTTTGTAGAGAGAGGACTCAAGGCCATCAGAAAGAATCTGAACCGTGCCCTTGAGAAAGGAAAGAAGACCGAAGAGGAGGTGGCAAAGGCAATCGATCGTATCGAGGGTACGGTCGATTTAGCCGCTCTCTCCGTTGCCGATCTGATTATTGAGGCCGCCGTGGAGAAGATGGAGTTAAAAAAGAAGATCTTGACCGAATTGGATGAATTATGCGATGCCGATATAATTTTTGCCTCCAATACTTCCGGATTGAGCATTACCGAGATGGCTTCCGTAACCGGACGTGCGGAGAGGGTCATCGGGATGCATTTCTTTAACCCGGTGCCGGTGATGAGGCTGGTGGAAGTAATCAGGGGCAACGATACATCCGATGAAACGTTTGAGACGGTCATGGCCCTGGCCGGAAAGATGGGGAAAGAGCCCATCGCCGTCAATGAGGCGCCCCTGTTTGCCGTAAACCGTATCTTGTGCCCGATGATCAACGAGGCGGCCTTTGTATTGATGGAAGGCGTCGCCAGTGCCGAGGATATTGACAAAGGGATGATGCTTGGAGCAAACCATCCGATCGGGCCCCTGGCCCTGGCCGACTTGGTGGGCCTTGATGTATTATTGCTGGTAATGGATACGCTCCATGCCGAGACCGGAGATTCCAAATACCGCTCCTGCCCGCTTATCCGCAAACTGGTCCGTGCGGGTCATCTGGGACGGAAGACCGGGCGCGGATTTTACTCCTACCGGTAAGATGAGGGGATAGTTGTTTTTAAAATGGTGATTCCGGATGCATCAAGGGGCCCACGAAATCAAGGGGCCCCTTGTCATTTTACAGTATCTTGATACGGCCGGGGGACAGATTGGGGGTTTTATTTCATCTTATAATATGATACATTCTTACAGAGTGGTTTAACTTTCGGACAGAATACAAGTGGGAAGGGAAGATATTTTCAGCGTGACGGAAACCAAGAAACAGTTGATCGGCAATCTTAAGGTGGGCAGCGAAGTGGAGACGCAGGTTCTGGTCGTGGAGGCCAATCTGGCCAACTACTCGTCTCCGAACCGGGCCGGCGAACAATTTTGGAGATTGATTTTGGGGGATATCAGCGGCACGATAAAAGGTATTATCTGGGACACCAACATCCTGGGGGAAGCTCTCAAAGAGGGGGATATACTCTATATCAAGGGAGATGTTTCCGAATATCACGGGTTGCAGGTTATTATCAGGGAGGCTAAAAAACTTGATCCCGAGCACATAAACCGCCGTCTGTTTCAACCTGTTTCCAAGAGAGATATTCCCGAGATGCTTAAAGAACTAAAAGAGATCATCACCACTGAAGTAAGCAATCCTTTTCTGCAAAAATTGCTACGTAATTTTTTCAGCGACCGTGATTTTGTAAAAAGGTTTGCGGGCAGCCCGGCGGCCAAGACGATACATCACAATTATATCGGCGGTTTGCTTGAGCACACCCTGGAAGTGGTCTCCTTATGCCTTATAATCAAGGAGATGTACCCGGATCAGTTCCGGACTGATCTGCTCGTAACCGGTGCCATCCTGCATGACGTGGGGAAGATTGAGGAGTATGATGCCGACAGTTTCAACTTCGATCTGACGGATAAAGGCAAACTGATCGGCCATATATGTCTGGGGAAGGAATTGTTGAACGAGAGGATCGCGGCCATAGAAGGTTTTCCTTCATCATTAAAATTGGAACTGGAGCATATCATCCTCACCCATCATGGGCAACGGGAATGGGGGTCTCCGGAAATTCCCAAGACGATCCACGCTTTTGCTGTTTTTTATGCCGATCTTCTGAGTGCACGGCTCAACCAGTTTGTGAATGTAATGCAGAAAAATGCCTCCGCAGAAAACGATTGGAGTGAATGGGATCGTTATCTGGAAAGAAGTATTTATTTAAAAAAATCTTGATCCTTCATCAATTTCTTACGGCGATAACCTCAGCCTCAGCTATTCAAAAAATAAAACAAAAACTAAAACAAAAACAGGCGATTAAAATATCAGGCAGGATATTCAGGGTTAAAGATAGAAATAAATTGTAATAATTAAATATAATATCAGAAAATAATCTCTATAAAGAATAGTCGCGTAATCAATTTTGGAGGTGCCGGTTTTTTGAATTTCAAACAAAGCAATAAGGGAGATGACGAAGTTTCCTGCCCGAAGATCGTTCCTTTTGAACGTGATATCAGTTATTATTTTCAGAAAGGGAACCATTATTTATTCAAGAACAACTGGCAGAAAGCTCTCTTATACTATAAAAAAATAATTGAAATAGCTCCCCATGATCCCATAAACCACTATAATCTTGGCTGTCTGCTCAGCAAGATGGGGCAGCTGGAGGAGGCCAATCGGGTCTTCCAATTTATTCTGGAACGTCTGGATAGATCTTACTGGGATTGTTACTTCCTCATGGCCATAAATTATGGTCTGTTGGAAGATCTGGAACAGGCACAGAGCTGTCTGCGCAAATATCTTCAGAATTCGCCCGAAGGAGATATGTTCATCGAGGCACAGGAACTCCTGTGGGCTTTGGATGATGATGAGGTGGAAATCATCGATGATCGTGATGATATGTACTTTATTAAAGATAAAGAACAGCTCGTTGAGGATATCCAGAATCTGAGCAAGGATGAATTTATCAAAAAAAATGGGAACGATGCTTTTACATGGAACGTCCTGGAGAAGATGCTGTACCAGGACCATGATGTGTTTAAAGAGAAGATCATCGATATATATGCGCATATGGCCGATGATCGGGCGATTGAAACTCTCAAGGAATTTGTACGTAACCCCTGGGAAAAAGATCGGCTTAAACAGACGGCCCTCCTGAAGTTCAAAAATATGGGCTATACGGGGGAGTGCCGCGTATTTTTAAAAGGGGTGGTGCGGGAGATACATATTAAAGACTATCCTCTGGTTGCTCCTTTCTGGAAAGATGAATGGCAGAGGGTGTTGAGCTGTACTTTGAGCAATATGCGCCGGGGCGATGATTATAGTGAAAATTTCTTTGAAGATGCCCAGGCGATGTGGATTGACTTTATAAACAAGAAGAGCCCGGATGTTCCCCCGATACGAAAAGTTGAAACATGGGCGGCAGGGTTGGAATACTGCCTGACCAGATTTCATTTTTTAAATGTAACTCAGAAGGAGATAGCCCTTAAGTACGGGGTTTCCAGTGCCAGCGTGCGGGCGAAATTCAAGATTATCAACGAGGTGCTGAAGATTGATCAGAAGGCCTATCGTAATATGTTGGTCTATCTATTCAATGTGGATAAAGAGGAATGATTCGCATTACATCGCGGGGGTTGCCGATGAATCCTGGAACCGAATTTGAGATCAGGTCTACCGGAAGGGAAGAGCTCATAGATATAACCCGGGAAGTTAATGAGGCGGTAAAGAGGCTTGGCCTCAAAAGAGGATGTGTCGTTATCTTCGTGCCCCATACCACGGCGGGTCTTCTGCTCAATGAGTGTGCAGACCCTGCTGTGGGCGGAGATATTATGTACTCCTTGCGCGGCAGGGCTCCCCGTCATGACGGTTACCTGCACCGGGAGGGGAACAGCGATGCGCATATCAAGGCCAGCCTGATAGGCAACTCCCAATTGCTGATGGTAAACAATGGCGAGATCATCCTTGGAACGTGGCAAGGCCTCTTTTTTGCCGAATTTGATGGACCCCGCCTTAGAAAGGTTCTGGTCGGAGATGTTAACTCCACCGGATAAAAGGAGTTGAGTCCGATCAATGATTCATGAGCAGATAAATCAAGCGGTTGATGTCCTGAACTGCTGCGAATATGTGGTTGTCTTGACCGGGGCGGGGATCTCCACGGAGAGTGGGATACCCGATTTCCGCAGCCCTGTAAGCGGGCTCTGGGCCAAGGTTAGTCCCGATGATTTTACGATTCAGAAATTTTTATCCAATCCACAGGTCTTTTATCAGCTGGGCGTGGATTTTTTCAAGGTGATTATCGATGCACGGCCCAACGCCGCGCATGAAGTTATTGGGGAATTGGAAAGCAGAGGCCTGGTCAGAAGTATCATTACCCAGAATATTGACGGCCTGCACCAGAAGGGCGGTGCAAAAAAAGTTTGTGAAATTCACGGTTCATTGCGCAAAGGTCGTTGTATCGGTTGCCATCAGGAACAACCCATGGAAAAATTATTGAAAGATGTGTTAAAGGGGATAATTCCTCCGCTCTGCCCCCGCTGTACTGCACCGTTGAAGCCCGATGTGACGCTCTTTGGTGAAGGGATGCCTCCTGCTTTTCAAGATGCGCTCGATGAAGTCCGCAAGGCTGACGGAATGCTGGTGGTAGGCTCAAGTCTGGTGATATCACCGGCCAATATGCTGCCCGGATATGTGGATAACCTTGTAATCGTGAACCGGGAGACCACGCCGCTGGATCAGAGGGCCAGAGTAGTTATAAACGACAGTATTCTGGATGTTATTCCGCTTCTGGCCAAGTCCTGGATTGGCAAAAAATCCTGATACCCAAAGCAGGGATGGATTGATATCTCTATTCCTTGAATATGGTTGCCTCAAAAAAATCTCTGATCTGCCTGACGATCATGCCTTCTCCCAGAAAATGATCTCCAAACCAGATCTCGATATGTAGATGGGGCCTGTCCGGTTCAGTGGTTCCCGAATAGCCCATCTTGCCGATGATGTCGCCCGTTCTTACATAACTGCCTACCTTTAATTCATCATCCACCTCATCGAGATGACAGTAATAGATCAGGAAGCCCCGTTCGTTTTCAATCCACATCTGGCGCCCACGGAAAATATTCAGAACATCATCCGGAGTATAGCCCCGTTGTTGACATTCAAGCGCCAGCTCATTGAGCCTCTCCGGGGTGGGCGGTACATATTGGTGATCGATCCGTTTAACAATGCCCGGGGCGGCGGCCATGACCGCTGTTCCCAGAACAATCCCTCCGCCGCTTGTATCTCCGTAGAAATCAAGGCCATGGTGGATTCCGGCGCGATAAGGTCTGGCCGCACCGGGCAGATGGGCATCTTTCCAGCTTATCCGGGTTCCCGGCAGGGGGTTCTGTAAAAAGTCAAAATCGGCGATTAGTGTATCGAGGTCGA
>JBASYW010000256.1:0-5297 GCA_049277715.1 Dethiobacteria bacterium
GTTACGGTGAAGGAAGGTGAAAAAGGGTGAAAGAGGGGGAACTGGCTGTTTCCAAAGAGTATATTGCTCTTAAGGAACAGTTTGAGTTGCTTAAAACCGAGCTTTCCAAGTTGATTTCCGATCGCGATGATCTGATTAATAAGGTTAAGCCTAATATAGAGGCACAGTATTATATCCATATCGGCAAAAAACAGTACCGGTTGTTTCTGATCAGAAATGATGTGCTGAGATTGCGACGTAAAATCGAATTGATCCAAGTCGATTTAAATAGGGGAGAGTCCCCCGATCTCTCCAAAATTGAGCGAGATCTTGATATTGAGCTGCAGAAATGGAGAGAAGAGGTGTTGGCACTGTACCGTAAAATCCGGCATGCGGAGTATTGGGAAAAATTACCTGAATTATCCCTTGATGATGCTCGGGAGCTTAAGAGATTGTACCGGGAGTTGGTTAAGAAGCTGCACCCCGATGTCAATGAGCATCTTCCTGATAATTATAAACACATGTGGGATCGAGTGCTCACCGCCTTTAAAATGGGAGATCTGGAGGAGATGCAGACTCTGGCACTTTTGTACGTGGATCAGAAAGAATCCGTAGCAGAAATTTCTACTATGGAACAGTTGGCTGCGGATATTGAGCATCTTAAAGAGAAAATCAAAAGACTTTTAAAGATTCTCGCCGAAATGCAGAATGACTTCCCATTTAATCTTCAAGACAAGCTTGAAGACCGGGAGTGGATCAAAACACAGAAGGAGGCGATCCTGAAAGAACTAAAAGAATATCAAGCCCAGAAGCAGGTTTATTCTGCGCTGCTAAAGGATTTACTAAATCCCCATAAAACAATTCACTAAAGAGGTTTTGTAATGAGTTCAAAGATAGTTCCTTCCGACAGAGATTTATGGCGTTTAATTACAGGTTATTTCGATGGTGATGCCTCCATTGCCCCCTATGTGCAAGAGATATTTTTACTGGAGTGCCATATTGCCGGAACCGGTTATTTAAACCTCCGGGAGATTGAACCGGAACTTAACCCCGGCACCCCGCTCCTGTTTCGCCGGGAGCCGGATAACAAACATGATAAGCTGGCCATTCTTATCTTAGATCAAAAAGAGAGAAAGTTAGGTTACGTCCCCCGTAATAAAAATGAAGTGTTGGCCCGGTTGATGGATGCCGGGAAACTGCTTTTTGGCAAGCTTGAATCCAAAGAGTGGAAAGACAAGTGGCTGAAGATCAAGCTCAGGGTGTTTTTAAAAGATCTTTAAAGCGGTCATGATATTTGAAGAGCTCTGCCAAAGATGTTGCCTCGATAATATGGTGGTTCCTCCCATTCGTGGTTTTACGCCGGAAATTGCATGTAAAGTAGTATAAGTTAGCCGATAGGGGTTAATCCGTTGGATAAAAATAAATTGATACCTTTTCAGGATTTCGGTTTAGCCGGGCAGAAATCCGGGTTGGTGCAGTCTTTTCGGTCGGGAAGAATCCGATCTTTTTTGTGGGTTTTATTTTATGGGGGATTCTTTATCCCCCGACTACATATAATTATTTATGATTGCGTACATGAAAATTCAAGAATGGCATTTTAGAGAATTGATTGATTTGGGGAATGGTAAAAAGGAGGCTTTAATAAAAAAGAGGTGATTTCTCTGTTAGAGGTAGATGTAAAGATGGTTGCTATGGATCAGAACCATAATTATATTGTTCTATTGACTGATAAAGAAGAGAAATTAATGCTTCCGATATGGGTGGGGCCATATGAGGCTCGGGCTATCGCCATGCCTCTGGAGAATGATTATCCGGTCAGACCCATGACCCACGATCTAATCAAATTATGTTGTGATAAATTAGAGGGTAAAATTGAAAAAGTGGTCATTACCGATATAACGCCTCAGGGAACATATTACGCCGAGATTTATCTTGCCCATAATGATGACAAAAAAATAGTTGATTCAAGGCCCAGTGATGCCATCGCTCTGGCTTTGCGTTGGGGCGCCCCGATTTACATTACAATGAAGCTTGTTGAGTTTACGCTTGATCCGGAAAATATTATTTTTGAAAGACCCGATGGAGAAGATTGCCATTGAGGCTGCTCCCTTCACATGCCCCCGCCAAGGCTCCTCCCCAAATGGTGTTTCCAATTTAATTACCCGATAACGGCAGGAAACCGGGAATAAGATGGAGAAATTACCTATTATTAGTGCCGGGAGGATACAAAGATGCAGATAAGAAATATTTTTGTGGTCGGCGCGGGACAGATGGGAAGCGGAATTGCGCAGGTTGGTTCCCAGGCAGGTTGTAAGGTTTGTTTGCATGATGTTGCAGATGCTCCTTTAAGACGTGGAATTAACAATATTATCCGCAATCTTGACCATGCGATATCCAAAGGCAAAATTACAGAGGTGGAACGGGAAGAAATTCTTTACAGAATAGATACAAGTTCTTCTCTCGAGCAGGCCCAGGAAGCGGATTTTATTATTGAAGCGGCAACCGAGAGTATGGCGATTAAAGAAAATATATTTTCAAGATTAAATACGATATGTCCTCCCCATACAATATTTGCCACCAATACATCTTCTCTGCCGATTACTGAAATTGCCGCGATCACCGACCGCCCCGATAAAGTTATCGGGATGCATTTTATGAATCCCGTCCCCGTAATGCAGCTTGTTGAAATTATTAGCGGGCATCTAACCACCAAAGAAATAATAGATATTACCAGGGAACTGGCTGTAAGAATGGGCAAGACTCCTGTAGTTGTAAATGATTATCCCGGGTTTGTTTCCAACCGTATATTGATGCCGATGATCAATGAAGCAATTTACTGTGTATACGAAGGCATTGCTTCGCCGGAGGGGGTTGATCAGATAGCCAAGCTGGGTCTGAACCACCCCATGGGACCGCTGGCACTTGCTGATCTGATTGGGCTTGATACCTGTCTGGCTATTATGGAGGTTCTCTATAAAGGTTTTGGGGATCCCAAATATCATCCCTGCCCCCTTCTTCGCCGTTATGTTAAATCAGGGTTACTGGGAAGAAAAACGGGAAGGGGTTTTTATCAATATAATTAAAGCAAAATAGTCTAATATAGACGATGCAGGGATTTAAAAAGCAGGGCGGTGGGCGGTGGCGGGCTGAAAACCTCGAACAATTTTATTTTAATGCAAGAGATACTTGATTTAAACAACAATTAAAGAGGTGATAAGATGTTCGATACAATTATTGTAGGAGGGGGTATTACCGGGCTTCAGTTGGGAGCACTGCTGGCAAATGACGGAGAAAAGGTTTTGGTTCTGGAGAAGGAGGCAAAACCGGGAGGAAGAGCGGCTGTCCAAAAGAGAAAAGGGTTTGTTGTCGATTATGGGATCCATATGATTAGATTTGGCCCCCATAGTGCAATTTCAAAAACCTGCCGCCAACTGGGCCATGAGATCGAGTATGCTCCGCTGGGAACATCCTGGGTTATGGATGGAGATAGGAAAATCAAAGTATTTCCAACCGGACCGAAAGCTTTTCTTACCACCAGGCTATTCAGTATAAGTGAAAAATTGAAGATAATCAGGATGATGGGCAAGATAAGAAGTGATGATCATTCACTTCAAATGGACAAAAGCGTAAAGGATTGGCTGGATGAAAATAATATCAGCGGCGGACTCAGGCGTTATTTCCATATGGTAAGCGCATCGATGATGGTCTGCCCTTTTATTGAGAAAGCATCGGTTGGAGAGATGTTTATTAATATGCAGAAAGTTTTACAGACCGGTATATCAGCTATGTATCCTCGCGGCGGATGGCAGCCGATAATAGATCTTTTTATAAACAAGATCAAGGAACATGGGGAAATACGCCTAAAGTCTTTTGTAAAAAAAATTAAAGTTAAAGATGGTAAGGCAGTGGGTGTTTTTGTAGAAGATAAACTTATCAAAGCCAAAAAAATTGTAATTTCAATACCTTCCCATCAACTGGTGGGGCTTCTGCCGGATAGGGTTGATGATGATTATGTTCAAAAATGTAAGGATAATCGTCCTACTGCCGGAATAGTTCTTGACTATGGGCTTAAGTATCCCATATCCAACATTGACGGGCTATGTTATCTTTATAATCCCATGTCTTTTGGTTTATTTACATCCAACGTGGAACCAGCGTTAGCACCGGAAGGGAAACAGTTATTTACCTGGCTGCAACCGTTGTCCGAAAGCAAGATAAAAGATAGACCATGGGCCAAGAAAAAAGAGGCCGAACTGGAAAAGGCACTCTTTAAATTCTTCCCCAAACTTGAGGAAGCCATAGAATGGCGCAGAATTTTATTCCTGCCGGTCGTCGATGGGACGGAGGTTAATATAGAACAGACCGAGGATAAAAGACCTCCGGCGACAGTTCCCGGTGTGGGCAATTTGTTTTTGGTAGGAGATTCGGTGGCGGCCCCCGGCGCCGGAGGAGATGTGGGCCATGAATCTGTACATGTTACCTATCAAGTAATTCAGGATAATAAAGAAGATTAATTTTGAAAGGAGGTAAAATATTGCCGACAATATTTTTTTATGGCCCCGAACTGGATAAAGAAAAGAAGAGGGAGATGATCAGCTCTTTTACCAAAACTGCCAGCAGATTGACCGGCATTGCTGAATCGGCTTTTGTTGTTTACTTAAGAGCAAGCGGTCCGGAGAATGTAGGCGTTGGTGGAGAGTTGCTCGAGGATTTTCAAAAAAAACAGAGGTAGCTCCATCTTTTTACCGATCATAAGGGCGGCTATATTTTCTTTAGGCCGCCCTTTATAGTATTTATTTGAATTTTAAAATAGTGAATAAATAGTATAGGGAATAGTATAGGGATATAATGACATGAATATAATGGCAGGACACAAACGCTTGACCGCTTATATAAAAGGGGTATAATCATAATTGTGTTCATTTAAACAGCACTGCATCAGAAAATCAATAAGGAGGTGACATCATTTGGATAAAAGTTATTTAACCGATCAGATCGATAACGGTGGTGGGCCGGCAAACAAACGCGGGAATATTTTTATAACCATTTTACTGATAATATTGATTGTTGGTGCATTGGCCGCAACCGCTATATTTTACCAACGCAGCCAGATTGCCATATTGGTAAACGGCGAAAAGATTACCAAGGATGAGCTTCTGGAAAATATGATCAGCAGCGGCGGCGAAACTATAGTCGATAGCCTGATCAATGAGAAATTGATTTTGCAGGAAGCCAAAAGGTTGAAATTATCTGTAACCGAAGAAGAAATCAAGGGAAAAACAGATGAGATAATCTCGCAATTTGGTTCAGAGGAAGAA
>JBASYW010000257.1:0-2000 GCA_049277715.1 Dethiobacteria bacterium
GTTTATGCTACGAAGGAGCTTGGCATAACCTTGGATACCCTTTGAAGGTCCTCTGTTCTGCTATGGGATAATGTTCTGCCTTTCCGGAATGAGGCCCCTTTTTTCCTGCTTAAAATAGACCCTTTAATCCTCCTCCAACATAAATTTTTACACTCAGATAGATGAAGCGCCCTTTGGAACAATCTTTTCTGAAGGGCGCTTTTTGTATTAATCTACCCCAGGTAACGAGCCATTCCTGCCTATAGATGCTTTCATATGCTCAAATCCCTCCTTGGATCAAGCATTCATGAACAGTTCAATATCTTCATCTGCAGCGCCGATGCCGGCAATGCCAAATGTCTCGACCAGAACCTTGGCTATATTCGGAGACAGTAACCATCCGTGCAGAAAATCAGGATAGAGGCATCAAAAGCCTTGATTTTTTCAACTTCATCCCCGATTACGCTTTCATCATAAACCGCAATTAGAAGGACTGACTACGCCTTGTCTTTTTAATCCCAATCCAGTTTGATAAAGCCGTTAGTGCTAATAATCCCACAATTAATATCCAATTAATTTTAATCACGAATATTGACAGTAAAGAGTTCGTTATCCCGTGCATAATCATACAAAAGAAAACGCTTTTTGTGCTATTGTATATAGCCGCAAGCCAATAACTAAGCAGTATGGCCAATACTGAAAATAGTAGAAATGACATGCCTTGATGTGAATTTCCTTCAATAAACCACAAAGGTATATGCCACGCAGCCCAGACGACTCCAATTATTAATGTTGCTATCGGAAATGAGAATTTTTCCTGAATGATAGGTTGCATAATCCCTCTCCATCCCAATTCTTCGTTGCCCCCATATAGTAATAATTGCTTGTAAGATGATTAGTGGGATTAATGATATGCTGATTGCCGAGTTCAATTCCATTGAAGATAACACAAATGTGGCTATTTCCAGAAATAAAAACAGAAATAAATATCCTGCAGTTTTTCTTTCCCGTCTAAAAACAAATCTGAATAAAGCCTTTAGAGAAAACTTCTCGTCCAAGCAAAAACATGCTGCTATCGTTGGACCAAAACCACCAATTGTAAAAATTATCATTGGTATGATGTCTACCTGGGTCAGTCCAGTGGTTTTCACCAATAAGGCTTCGCCCCACCAACATGTCCATGAGATTAAGAATGTTAAAGTTAAAAATTTTAACATTCTGTTATTTTTCATATTTTCTTACCTCGTAACCCCCGATTTATCCCTCTGACGAATTATATTAATAATCTCTATTTTAATAGTTATTATCGTATCCAATTCACATTTACAACCTAAACATTTTCATAAAACAGGTGCCTAGCTTCGCCAAGCCCCACAATTTTGATGGTTTCACCCACAGTTAAGCTACTGATTTTATTACCGGGGAAGCATTATTTGCAGGCGGCCCTGCCGCTGACCGCCCCCTCCTAAAGCAACGCGTTGTATACATCCCGGATAGAGTCAAATACAAAATCGGGCTTGGCTGCTCCGCTGGCGGCATCTTCGCGAGTGGATTCCCCGGATAATACCAGTATGGATGTTATATTACCCTCCATGCCCAGCCGTATATCCGTATAGATCCGATCCCCAATAATCGCCATTTTGGCGGTGTCTACGGCCCTGGTATGCATAAAATATTCAATCACCAGCGGATTCGGTTTGCCCACTATCTTTACCGGTGAGATCTCCGTTGCCGCTCTGACAAATTCAATAATCGCGCCGCAATCGGGCATATAAACCCCTTCATCCAAAGGACAGTTCAGATCGGGATGGGTGGCGATGTAGGGCACCCCGTCTCTTACAAAACGGCAAACATCAAAAAGTTTCTTGTAATGCAAGGTGGTATCAAAACCGATGACCACATAATCGGGCGGGGGCGTTTTTCGATAATCGAAAAGGAGATTGAACCCGCCCTCGGCCAGCTCCTGTTCAAATTGTTCCGTGCCCACAGGGTAGAGCACCGCCCCGGGATCGGTCTTCTGC
>JBASYW010000258.1:0-11188 GCA_049277715.1 Dethiobacteria bacterium
TCATCAGTACCTGCCAGAAAGGCAGCCCGAAACGGCGGGACAGTTCTTTGCCGACCTCGATACAATCTTCAGTGGGAAGCATCGTGGTAATCCCTTTATCCAACTGCTCCATGAGCGGGCCGGTTAGAGCCGAGGGTGCATGACCCAGTAGTGCCCCTGTATCCCCCAGGCAAAGATCAAGGTAGCTGTGCCCGTCAACATCGACAAGGTACGCCCCTTTTGCTTCGCGGACGAAGACCGGAAATCCACCCGGCCAGATCCGCATCCAGCTCATCGGCACACCGGCGACATAATAACGCTGCGCCTTCTTAAAAAGCGCCTTTGATTTCGGCCGTTCCTTGACATAACGTTTCTCTTCCCGCGCCAGAAGGCCTTTTACTTTTTCCAGCGTGATTTCGGCCATGATAGATCCTCTCCTTTCTTCTTTATTATATATTTTAAATATTCAATCTATTACCGGGGAACCCTTTTTTTAACACCTGATGTTTGCTTTAATTTAAAAAATCCCGGGATATTCCCGGGATTTTTTATATAAATGACTAATAAACACGTAATAGCGGCAGGGGTTTAAGCCTCTGCCGCTATTACGTTTAAGGCGTGGTGGGCGATGTAGGATTTGAACCTACGACCCCCTGCTTGTAAGGCAGGTGCTCCCCCGCTGAGCTAATCGCCCAAAAATGGTGACCCCTAGGGGATTTGAACCCCTGCTGCCAGCTTGAAAGGCTGGTGTCCTAACCGATTAGACCAAGGGGCCGGACAAATTAAATAAAATGGTGGGCCCACCAGGGCTCGAACCTGGGACCGACCGGTTATGAGCCGGCTGCTCTTCCAGCTGAGCTATGGGCCCACAATGGCTCCCCAGGCAGGATTCGAACCTGCAGCCTACCGGTTAACAGCCGGTTGCTCTACCGTTGAGCTACTGAGGAATGCCTCCACACGCAAGTAATATTATACTTAATCGAGGAAATAAGGTCAAGCACTTGGATTGGCAATCACGAAATAAGTTTTTTCGCAGGTAAAAATAGACCAAAGTCTATTCGAGATAATCCTTCAAACGCTTACTGCGCATGGGATGCCGAAGCTTTCTCAACGCCTTGGCTTCGATCTGCCGGATACGTTCGCGGGTTACCCCGAAGTAGTGCCCCACCTCTTCCAGGGTACGTGAACGCCCATCATCCAAACCAAAACGCAGCCGCAGTACTTTCTCCTCACGGGGAGTCAACGTCTCCAGAACATCCTCCAGCTGCTCCTTCAGAAGTTCAAAAGCCGCCGCTTCGGCCGGAGCACGAGCCTCTTGATCCTCAATAAAATCTCCCAGGTGACTGTCGTCCTCCTCCCCAATCGGTGTTTCCAGAGAAACCGGTTCTTGAGCGATCTTCAATATCTCGCGTACGCGTTCTTCACTGATATCCATAACTTCGGCAATCTCTTCGGGAGCCGGCTCCCGGCCGAGTTCCTGAACCAGTTGACGGGATGCTCTGATGAGCTTGTTGATGGTTTCAACCATATGTACAGGTATCCTGATTGTCCGGGCCTGGTCGGCAATGGCTCTGGTTATGGCCTGGCGGATCCACCAGGTTGCATAGGTGCTGAACTTATAACCTTTGCTGTAATCGAATTTCTCCACCGCTTTGATGAGCCCCAGATTGCCCTCCTGGATCAGATCAAGAAAGAGCATACCCCGCCCCACGTATTTTTTGGCAATGCTGACTACGAGCCTCAAGTTGGCCTCTGCCAATTTCCTCTTTGCTTCCTCATCCTTATGTTCGATCCTCTTGGCCAGTTCCACCTCTTCTTCAGCAGAAAGCAGAGGTATCTTGCCTATCTCTTTCAGATACATACGGACAGGATCATTAACACTTACATTGTCCTGGATTCCAACCACTACCCCTTCCGGTGTACTCGATTTTTCATCATCATCTTCATCATCATCTTCTTTGTCGATTATCTTATCTTTATCATCAACAGCCAGATCCAGCTCGGAATTATCGTCAATTATTTCGATTCCCAACTGTGTAAATTTGTCAAAAAAATCGTCTATCGCTTCAACAGACAGATCAAAAAGCTGGAGGGTTTCCATGATCTCCTTATATGAAACCGTCCCGTTCTTCTTCCCCCGCTCGATCAATTCCTTCTGGGCCCCTTCAAGCGATACGGTTTTTCCCACATTCTTGGCCATTGCTAACCCTCCCTTTTACCCTCGCCATAAAGCTCCTGTTCAGCCTGTTTTATACTTTCCCATTCGGCCAACAGCAGCCGGATAGGCTCATCCTGCTCGCCTGCCTGCTCCATCATTTTGATCTTTTTCTCGATAAGCATACGATCTTTAGACAATTTTTTAATCTTGAGCTTGTGTATGCAATCATCAATTACCCCAATAATTTCCTCATCTGAAAACCCATCCCAAGGATTGTTAAAATCTATGGCCGTCATCAACTCATATAAAGATTCATCGGAAAGGTAACCTCGTAATTTATCAATTTTTAACTCTGCATCTTCTTCATAAATTTTATGGCAGGCCGCCAATATTTTTTCCATATTCTCGCTAAAATAAGTACCTTTCTTTCTTTCTACGACCCGGTTAAAAACTCCTTCATGTACAAATAAAAGACTTAAAATTACTTTTTCGGCTGGTTCAATTTCATTTGGCCGAATATACATAGTTTGTTCAATTTTTCCCAGATTATTACCTTTCTTCTCTATTTTTCGCTGCTTTTGAGTAAATTTCTTGATTTCAGCTCTCAGAGCTCCCTCGGAAATATCCAATTCCTCGGCGACCTCTTTTAGATATTCCTCCTTTTCCAGCCGATTATTGATCGAAGACAGTACCGGCATGGCCTCTTGAATAAAGCTTAACTTATCCCCGGTCCGGGTGAGGTCATATTTTTTCTTTATATTATGTAATCGATAAGCCGTCAAGGGCCGTGCTTCATCGATCAGCTTCTTGAAAGCGTCCCGGCCGTTACTGCGGATAAAGCTATCCGGATCGGCCCCTTCGGGAAGTGAGACCACCTTCACCGTGCAGCCGGATCCTCTCAGTATATCAAGGCCCCTCTCGGTTGCCGCCTCCCCGGCTGAATCCGCATCATAGGCGATTACAACCTCGCGAGCCTGAGCCCTCAGCAGATGAGCCTGCATCGGCGTAAGTGCAGTACCCAAAGAGGCAACCGTGTTGGTGATCCCCTCCTGGTGGGTCAGGATCACATCTGTGTAACCTTCCACCACCACGGCCCTCTTTTCCCCGCGGATCTCTTTCATCGCCCTCTCGATTCCGTATAAAACCCGGCGCTTATCAAAAAGCTGCGTGGCCGGAGAATTGAGATACTTGGGACTTCTTGCATCTTCTTCAAGGCTCCGCCCACCAAACCCGATCACCCGTTTGCGATGATCAAAAATAGGAAAGATAATTCTATTTCTAAACCGATCATAAAATCCCGAAGGTTTTTTGGCGACGGCCAGACCTGCCTGTACCAGATCTTGGGGCGCATAGCCTTTCCTGATCGCCTCTTTAACCAGAGCATCCCAACTCGGGAGAGCAAAACCGATCATAAATGATTCCAGAGATGACTTTTCAATTCCTCTGTCTTCAAGATATTGCAAGGCCTTCCTGCCCGCGGGCTTCTCCCATAAAACATATTGATAAAAATTCATCGCCAGCTTGTTCAAGGAATAATGCATCGCCCTCTGACTGTCCATACGGCGCGAAATCTTTCCGGTTTTATCGGGTAGAACTACCCCTGCCCTCCGGGCCAGGAGCGGTATCGTTTCGGCAAAAGATATGTTTTCCGTCTGCATGACAAAACTGAATATATCCCCTGAAGCGCCGCAACCGAAGCAGTAATAAAGCTGTTTATCCGGGGACACAGAGAAAGAAGGCGTTTTCTCCTGGTGGAAAGGGCATAATCCCACATAATTACCCCCTCTTTTTTCCAAACGTATTTGCTCGCTTATTATCTCCACCAGATCGCAACGAGATTTGATCTCTTCCACCAGATCTCCGCTAAACCCTTCCGTCAAAACAATCACCCTTCTTAACCTTCTTCAAATCATGGGACTTGTGATTACTGCATAAAAAAAACCTCACTCCCTGGAGGCGAGGTGTTAAAGTACCATGCTTTACGGCATCACATTTTTATGCCGTACCCCCCTCCTCTCCAATAACATCTTTCGTTCGCCGTAAAATACTCTTGATAAACATATCTCAAGGCCCTTTTTATTTAAATTTTATCTATTATATTCTCTATTTCCTTACCATATCCTTCTTTTTTTTGATCTTTTCATATATAATAATGGTATTAAAATATTAAGCGGATGTTGATACTTTTTGTTAATATTTATTAATTATGAACAAAAATAATACCCGGAATGGAATATCCCATCCCGGGTAGTATTAAATTGATTTTTCTTGATAGGATTATTCCTGAGCCGCAGCCGCGGAAGCTTCCTCGGTTTTTTCAATCGCCTCTTTCACGGCCCGGTCAAAATCCTCAATCTCTGCTTGAGGGAGGGTGGTAAATATCACTCTCTCCGGTGCAATGCCAACCTCCTCCAACACCTTCCGGGCTCTCTGCACACGGCGTTCACCCCAGAAGATGGTATCGTGGAAGGGACAATCTCCATTCTCCTCATCCTCGCATCCAACCACGACCACTCTCTCCGCACCCGCTTCAAAAGCTTTCAGGATGTGCAGACTGTCAATTTTCGACACACAGGGGAAACGCACTACCCCCAAATCGGTATCTCTGTCCAAAATATATTTTTGCGTGAATTCAGGCTGTGCATAAGCACCGTAAGCACAGCTGAAGACGACCACTGCCCCCTTGCCATCTTTCCCCTGGGCGGCAGATTCAACCCGTGAGGCGGCCTGTTCGATATAATCGGAACGAAACTCTATCGCCATTGCCGGGCAGATACCCATGCAGAGGCCGCAGGCCTGGCATTGCTCCTTGCGGATGTTGATAACCCCTTCATCGTCAATTACCGGAACACCGTAAGGACAAACCCTTAAACAGGTCAGGCAATTTACACATAGTTCCTCTATACGGCTGGCCCCGGCCAGGCATCCCAGACACCGCTTTGCTTCCGTTAGGGCCTGCCGGCGGTTGAAACAGTTTTCAATATGTTCAAAGTTGGTAACTCTGACGACCGGGTCGATCAGGACCATCTCCTGACGTTCGCTTCTCTTTACCTCCTCGGCCACCTTCCTATCCAGCTTCTCGGCGGCCTCCGGTTCCGTGATGGAATCAATCGCAAACGATTGGCCCCCCAGATAGGCCAGGATAGAGAGCCCCGCCTGACGACCCGAAGCCATCGATTGCACTGCTGTTCCCGGACCCGTGGCCACCTCTCCGCAGGTAAACACTCCCTCCGTGGAAGTGGCAAAATTATTGCGGTTGAAAACAATGTTTCCTCTATCATTGAGCTCGACTTCGGCTTTGAGGGCGCCGAGATCCGCACCCTGCCCTATCGAAAAGATGATTATATCACCCTGGACGTCGGCAGTACAATCGTCATTGAAGACCGGATTAAAACGTCCCTGCTCGTCGAAAACTCTTATGCATTCTTTTATTTTAAGGCCCTTTATATTATCGCCGTCTTCCAGTACGGATACGGGCCCATTGGAGCAGATGAACTCTACCCCTTCTTCCTTGGCCTCCTCGATCTCCCACTCAAAAGCCGGCATCTCTTTCTCGGATTCCAGACAGACGACCTTTACCTTTCCGGCACCGCAACGCACCGAAGAACGGGCCACATCCATAGCCACGTTGCCGCCGCCAACGACGATCACGGTGGGACTGCCTTCAAAACGGAAGCCGTCCCGTTTGACCGCTTTCAACAGGGGCAGTGCCTTCAGGACTTTCCGATGTTCAATCCCGGGGATGGGAACGGTGCGGCTCACCGGTAAGCCGAGAGCGAGTAATACCGCCTTGTATCCCTGGCTCTTCAACCCCGCGATGGATATATCTTTACCCAGCTCAACACCATTTTTAAATTCGATCCCCGCATCACGGAAAACTTTGGTATCACGATCGATCTCCCCGTCCGGAAGCCTGTACAGTGGTATATAATGCCGGACGGCTCCCCCCATGGCCTCTTCCCGATCAAAGACTGTAACCGCACAACCCTGCATGGCCAGATCCCATGCCGCAACCAGGCCACTCGGGCCGCCGCCGATTACAGCTACTTTCTTCTCGGGATCAGCCTTGGGCATCTTCTCCGTCGATGCGTTCCCGTTCTCGACGGCAAACCTTTTTAACCCCCGTATGGAAAGAGGTTTATCTACATCATTACGACGACATTCTTCTTCGCAGTGATGAGCGCAGATCGTTCCACAGATTGCAGGCAGAGGGTTTGTTTCCCTGATCTTATCCAGGGCTTCATTGAAATTACCAGTTGCAATCGAATAAATATATTCGCGGATGCCTTGATGGATAGGGCAGGCCGCCTGACACGGAGGAACCAGAGCTTCATCAGTTGGCAGGTGATGGGACACTAATATCACTCCTTCTGTTTAAATAATTAACAATAATTTAACTATTCTATGCAACTGTAGAATATTCCTGCAAATTTTAAATATTTTTGACAAAATAGAGGGAATTCTCATATTTATTTGGGGATAAACTTTCTTTTTAGCGCAAAGAAGCCGTCGCCTCGGCCACCTGGACAATGCGCCGCGCCAGAACCAGAGCTCTCTCCAGGGCAGCGCCGTCTTTGGATGACGGCTGCTGGGAACAGACCCCGTGGTGACCGGCATCATGATCGACGTGGCCATCGCCGACGATGATCATTCCCTGAATAAGCATCATGTCAAACAATGCCTTTAGAGTGGTCTCCTGCCCGCCAAAACGGGCTCCCCCGGATGAAATCGCCCCGCCGACCGTGTTAAGAAGTGCTTTTTCAGTACGTAGTTGGCGAGATTTATCCCAGAAACACTTTAACTGGGAAGAGACCGTGCCAAAGTAAACGGGGCTTCCCAGAATCAAGGCATCGGCTTTTCTGAGTTGGGCATAGGCCTGTGCCAGTGCGGAATCGCGGTAACATTTCCCCTCGCAGGGAGAAGAACAGGCCCGGCAGTACGGGAATTTCTGCTCTTTGATAATCTCCTGTATATAAATAAGTTGCGTCTCACAACCGCTCTTCTCCGCTTCATGCAGAACGGCCTCCAGAAGATAGGCGGTGTTACCGTGGCGGTGTGGACTTCCGTTCAGGGCCAGTATATACATGTATGACCTCTCTCCTTTAATTATATTATATGACACCATTGAAATTGTTGTATGCTTATAATATCATTATTGATGTTTAGGGTAAATACTGCAATTAATATGCCATCGGTTTTATTGGCATAATAATTCATGGAGGTCGGTTAAAAATGAAACTCGGACATGTAAAACCAAAGGTAATACTTCTGATCATGGCATTAATCATAGCTATCCCTGTCTCCACCCGGGCGGAGGTACCCATGAAACTTGACGTTGATCTGCCGCTCACCTCGGAGGGGGCCGTCTTGATGGAAGCACACAATAGCCAGGTTCTCTACGAGAAGAATGCGGAAACACCTCTGCACCCGGCCAGCCTGACCAAGATAATGACTCTGCTGCTGGTTGGCGAGGCCATCGATCAGGAGCTGATACATTGGGATGATCAGGTCAAGGTAAGCCTGAATGCTTACAAGATGAATATCGGCTCGCGGATGTTTCTGGAGCATAATCAGGAGGTTTCCGTGAGGGATCTGGTCAAGGGCATCGCCATCATCTCGGCCAACGATGCTTGTGTGGCCATCGCCGAACATATCTATGGCTCCGAGCAGATGTTCGTGCAGAACATGAACCGTCGCGCCGCGGAATTGGGGCTGAAAAATACATCTTATGTAAACTCTCACGGCCTCCATGATCCCGGACAGTACATGAGCGCCATGGATGTGGCACGTCTTTCCAGCTATTTTATCCGCACCCAGCCGGAGATAGCCAAATATCAGACGGAGAAAGAATGGACCTTTAACGACATAAAGCAGTACAACCGCAATCCACTCCTGGGAAAATACGAAGGAACCGATGGCATCAAGACCGGTTTTCTTGATGAAGCCGGTTGGTGCCTGGTCGCATCTGCAAAACGAAATGGCTTCCGTCTGATTTCCGTGGTGATGAAATCTCCCAGCGCCGCCTCGCGCGGATCGGACAGCGAGGTTCTCCTGCAGCACGGCTTTAACCGTTATGAGCTGATCAAAAAAGCGGCGGCCGGAGAAACGGTGGAATCGGTAAAAGTAGCCCGTGGAAAAGAAAGGACCGTGCCTCTGGTGCCCACAGAGGATATCGATATCGTAATCCCCAGAGGACAGGATCGTTTTATCAAAGAAGAACTGATCGTGGAACAGAATAAAATAAAAGCACCCCTTAAAAAGGGAGACGAAATAGGCCGCCTGAAGATTTTCTATAATCAGGATCTCTTGCTGGAGAAAAAACTCGTTGCCGGCAAGGATATAGAACGTCAGGGTTTCTTTGCCTATATCGGCAGTTCAATCAAGGGTTTCTTCGTCGGTATATGGCAAAGTATCTTCGGCTCCGGGAAAAAATAATTTTTGATCATATCGCTTTTTCATGATAAAAGGGGCGCCAAATGGTGCCCTCCTGGCTCAACCCTACAATTTGGAATTTATAGCTTTATTACATACCCATTGCGTTCAAGGATTTTAATTGATTTATCAAAGTTTTTCTCTTTAGTTAAAATGTAATCTGTATTATATGTTGACACGGCAAATATGGCGATTTTATTCTCTGCCAACAACGTTGATATTCTTGATAAAATACCCATAAGAGAGAAATCCAGCATCCCTTGTATTCTAAAAGCTTTCCATCCATTATCACATTCAATTGCATTTTTGGGTACCAAATTTGTGTTGCATACCAAAGATAACTCCTCATCTGTCTTGCTTACAAAACAAAATCTGTCTGAATAATCTATTTGTGATAAATCTTCCACTTTGCATATAGAAAATTCTTGATTTATTATTTTTAACTCCATTTCATAATCCTCCTCCTAAATTACTATTTATTGAAACTTGGTGCGGCTGGTTCTTTATTTACATAATTTATCATAACGACAGTAATCCGCCTAATCACAATTGAATCATCTCCTATGTGAGTAAGATGGTTTATAAAATCAAGCATAGCTGCGTATATCATAGTTTATTTATCTGTATTTATTTATTTACATGAAACCGTGAATTGTCTTTCTGCTTAAGTATTATATTGTATTCTCGAAAAAAAGTTATTACTAAATAATTATAAAAAAACAGGGTATCGCCGTAAAATTAAGCAACGATACCCTTGCTCCAGTTTTTATTTTGTCCTACTTCTATTGGTCTTTGTTGCTCAAAGCCGCCTGGGCCGCGGCCAGGCGTGCCACAGGAACACGGAAAGGAGAACAGCTCACATAATCAAGTCCGGCATCCTGAAAAAAGTTGACCGAAGCAGGATTGCCGCCATGTTCTC
Organism: Dethiobacteria bacterium; assembly: GCA_049277715.1. Taxonomy (GTDB): domain Bacteria; phylum Bacillota; class Dethiobacteria; order DTU022; family PWGO01; genus JAAYSV01. The sequence goes on from JBASYW010000258.1 coordinate 9,489, forward strand.
CACAGATACCCAGTTTAAGATCGGGTTTAAGCGCCCGGCCTTTCTCTACGGCAATCTGCACCAACCCGCCGACCCCCTCCCGGTCAATCTCCATAAACGGATTCCGGGCCAAAATATTGTTATCGAGGTAATGCGGAAGGAATTTGCCTTCGGCATCATCCCGACTGAAACCAAATGTGGTCTGGGTAAGATCGTTGGTGCCAAAGGAGAAGAAATCGGCATGCCCGGCAATCTGATCGGCAGCCATGCAGGCCCGGGGAAGTTCGATCATCGTCCCTATCGGGTACGAAAATTCAATTGATGTTTCCTTCTCCACCTCGGCCATGACCTTTGTAATCACTTCTCTCATGATCCTGATTTCATTCTCATTCCCGACCAGCGGGATCATGATCTCCGGCAGGATATCGGTCTTCTTGAAACCCTCCCTGATCAGCTCCGCCGCCGCCTCCAGAATCGCCCTGACCTGCATCCTGTAGATCTCGGGAAAGACCAGCCCCAGACGACACCCCCGGTGCCCCAGCATGGGGTTGAATTCATGCATGGCATTGACCTTCTGCCAGAGGGCCTCCTTTTCCTTCAACTCTGCGGATTCTCCGCCTCTTCTCAGGTTATTTACCTGCACCAGAAGCTCATCGCGATCCGGGAGAAACTCATGCAATGGCGGATCAAGCAACCTTATCGTAACCGGATAGCCGGCCATCGCTTTAAGAATTCCTTTAAAATCATCGCGCTGGAACGGCAATATGCGCTGCAATGCCGCCTCTCTTTTTTCCAGAGACTCGGCCAGGATCATCTCCTGGACGATGGGCAGGCGCTCGGGTGAGAAAAACATATGCTCGGTTCGACAGAGACCGATCCCTTCCGCGCCCAGTTCTATGGCCCGTGCCGCATCCTTGGGCGTATCGGCATTGGCCCTCACCTTCATCGTTCTGGCCTTATCGGCCCAATCGAGGATGGTCTGGAAATCTCCGCTGATCCGGTGTTCGACCATGGGCACCTCGCCCCATATCACTCTTCCCGTGGCTCCGTCAATGGAAATAACCTCCCCTTTGGCCACTGTCCGGCCGTCAACCTGGAAGCATTGGTTGGCATTGTCCACCCGGATACTTTCACAACCGCAGACACAAGGTTTCCCCATACCGCGTGCCACCACCGCCGCATGGCTGGTCATCCCTCCCCGGCTGGTAAGGATCCCTTCCGCGGCAATCATCCCGTGGATATCATCCGGCGTTGTCTCCGTCCGGACCAGAATAACTTTGCGCCCTTCTTCACCCCATTCCTGGGCTGTATCGGCATCAAATACCACCTGTCCCGAAGCAGCCCCCGGCGAAGCGGGGAGGCCGCCGGCGATAACATCCAGCTTCGCCCGTTCATCGATCTGACGGTGCAACAACTGCTCCAGTTGATCCGGCTGTATCCGCAGTATCGCCTCTTCCCTGGTGATAATTCCTTCCTTCACCAGATCAACGGCCACCTTGACCGCCGAGGCCGCCGTCCTCTTTCCGGTTCTCGTCTGTAGAAAATAGAGTTTCCCTTCCTCGATCGTGAACTCTATATCCTGCATATCCTTGTAATGCCTCTCCAGCTTCTTGCAGAAGCCAATCAGCTCATCGTAGATCTCGGGCATTTCCTCTTTCAGATTATCAATCATCTCCGGAGTGCGGATCCCGGCAACCACATCTTCTCCCTGGGCGTTGATC
>JBASYW010000259.1:0-4089 GCA_049277715.1 Dethiobacteria bacterium
ATCTATAATCGTCCTTACTGAAGGCAGGATCCAATGTGCCCCCTTCCCATGACACGATATTTCACTGATGTTTTCCCCGGCAAGGCCCTCTTTCTGGATCTGCTCCCGTCCGTAACCGGTGCTTACACACATAGTAAGGTCCTTATGGGATAGCCCTTTTTTCTTAAGTGCCGCTTCTATTACCGTGGAGGCGGAATCTATCGGGTTTGGTCTTACCCGTATACTATGATCGCTATAGATGGTATTATCTCTGATGATAACTGCCTGGGCCGTCAGTGAACCAACATCTATCCCTCCAAAAAACATTACCTCACCCTCCATGTTCTTCTTAACTCCTGTTTACTGCCCCGTCGTCTTGCTTTACCCGATGATGATACCTGATAGCTGATTCCCCCTAAAATCCGGCGGATGATTCTTACCCGGCCTCCCAATCCTCAATTTAAGGTACAACTCTTCTTCTGCGGCGCTTGGTCAGGACCACGTTATTGATAAACTGCTCGATCTCTTCCTGGATAACACTTAGAGGCGTCATGGTTCTCATCCATGAATCACCATGCAACCCGAGGGTGGGAACACCCGTTCTTTTGAGCACCTCGTTGCGGGCCATGGAGAAAACACTCCAGGTCTGCTTGCAGGAATGATGCCCGCAATAGATCGCCCCGTTTACTCCCCATTCCTTGATCACATATACGATATCGTCAACCCACTTCATGGACATGGATGCCCCACCCATCTGTCTGGTCATAACGTTATTCCAAGCGCTTTCAATCATACCGTCCAAAATGGTCTCCTTTGATGTAAGGTCGAGAAGCTGCGGGAATGCCAACTGGAGAGCATCCCCCATATTGCTGATCTTCTTCTCTTCCATCCAATCGTAAAAGTTGACAAAATCATAATAATAACTAAGATAAGTCCATATCACCCGGGCTATTTCACCTCGAGCCTTGAATTCTTCGCTGGCCAGGTTACGCTGTGCCACTTCCACACATTTTTCAAGCGTCTGAATCCCTTCATCACGTCCCCACATCGAAAATCTCGTCGCGCAGACAAATAATGAGAAGATGCCCGGAACGGGACAGGGAACCTGTTTCTTCAGTTCCCAAAGATCATTGTATAGTTCCGTGCACCGGTTAACCTTTCTCGCCACTCGGCGGAGGTTTTCTTCTTTTAGTTCTTCTCCCGCCAGCTCTTCCAACTGCCTGATCATTTTATAATAATTGTTCTTGAAAAATTGAAAACCCCGCGCTGTATTGTCGGGCGGTTTTTCCAATGGAATCTGGGGCAACCCCACCAACAGAGAGACAAACTCATGTGTCTTGGAATTAACATCACAGGTTCCCACACAGCCGGAAATAATGGCATCAGGTTTAAAATCCAGACCGGTTAAGGTCGAACCAAGATCGATGGTGTTGGCGGAGCAAAGATGATCAGGGAGCCCCAGCCCCATGGCATAATCCCAGTATCTCTCCCCCTGGCCCTCCAGAGATACTACGCCAAGTGTGGTCAGAACTTCTGTGGTGATGGGAGCCAGATGATCAAAAGCATGGATGATCTCCGGAGGGAAGTTGAAGGGAGCCAGAACAACTCTTTTGCCCGCCTTTTTGGCTTCTTGGGTTTCGTTGAGGGTTGTTGAAAGCATCCGTAAAAATAATATCGTTGCCTGTTGAATGGATGGCTTAAAAAGACATTTTATCGTATTGGCGCTATCAGGCGGAAGCACCTTGATCAGCCCCTCAACCTCTTCAACGCTTAATTTATCGGGCAGCTTCTGCAATATATTAAAGAGCGAGTAAACCCGATTGTACAATCCCTTATTTACCACACCTGTTTTCTTTACCATATCGTTCACCTCTTTATCCTTTCCAGAAAGGCCTGAACCCTGGTTTTAAGCCGTCCGATATCAGCACCGGCACCGTATTCTTTCTCCAGAAGCAATACCGGAATACCTTCCTTTTCAAGGTCAAGGCGCAGCTTGACATTTTCTATACCGTGCAGGTCACAGAATTTATTATGGAAAAAGACCGCCCCATCAGATCGAGATTTTTCGATCATATCCAGGATAAATTCTTTGCGGGTGGCATAATCCATAAACATACGGGGACAGAGCAGATTGTTAAGATAAATTTCCGCCAGCCTCCTCCGCGGAAGATCGGAAGTTGCTCCCCGGCGGAATAAACGTGCGCCGAAACAGAACGAATCGGCAACCATAAGCCCCCCTACATCTTCAAGCTCTGAAATAAGCCCGATCTCATCGGTAGCCGCTCCGCCCATAAAGAGCCGGGCACGGTATTCAAGCGGCTTGCGGCCGGCGAGTTCCTTTATAAAATCATCAAGCAACTGCTCAAAATCAAGAGCCGACAGCGAGCCCTCTGCTACTGACAACGACATTATCTCGCTGCCGGCAACCCTTATTTCCTTATCCCACCGGCTCATATAAATCTCACGCATTTTCTTCGCTATCCTATCCTGCAGCACAATAGCTGATTCAAGTTTTTGATCATCAATGATAACCTTAAAATGATTTTGCACGGCATCAACAAGGAGCTCTATCTCTTCCGTAAACCACTGCAGTGAATCCTCATCCTTCAGATGAGGAACACGCACATAATGAAAAAATTCACACGGCGAGACATACTGCCAATTTTCAAACATTCCTCGCAAGTGGTCACAACCATTGGTCTCGATAATCCCGTCCAAAAAATCATAGCTACCGTCCATCCCAAGTTGCAGGCAGGCACGACAAAAACCGCAGTTAAACCGTGAAAGATAAGCATCAGCCATATCTGTATTACCGCTCGCCAGAGCTTTGATGCGATAGGGAAAGATACCGGCCGCATCCAAAATCTCACGAGGTGTAGCCAAACAAGCATATCCGACTATCTTCTGACCTCTTTCCCGAGCTCTTTTTACATGGCTGTTTTCAATTACCGTCACCAATTCATGTAGCGTATCCATCAGTTACCGCCGCCCCCTTTCCCGGCTTTTTCCCTTGTTTTTATTACGGTAAGCACCTTTTAACACCCCACGAACCACGGCATATATCGATTTCATAACGGACTGAGCCAGCTGCGGGTTTGCAGAAAGAGCATCGGATATCCGGTTAGAGGTGTTTAATATGGCATTTGATACCTCATGCTGATCGATCTGCGCCATAAATATCGAGAGTGATTCTCGTGACTTTTCCGTAAACATTCCGAGGTTATGATTGTAGGCCATGAGCATGGAATTAAACATCTTGCCTGCTTCATCGGGCGGTAATAATTCCCAGAGGCTCTCGTTCTTAAAAAAGGATATACCTTGAGTCACTAAAGTTTGAATCAAGGTACCCAGCTCTTTTTTATCTACGGCCCGGTAGACAGATGATAAAGTTTTTTCGATAAGATCCGGATGAGGGGAAAGCACCTGATTTAAAAGGCGTACAAGTGCGGTGATCAACACCCCTGCTTCTTTAAAATCCGCCTTTTCCATCCATTCAAGGTTAAGCTGTTGATAAGATTCTTGAGGTAGCCGGTTAAGTTTAGTGACCAGATAACTGAAACCCCGCATCAGGGCATTGAAGCCTGAAATTAAAACCGGGGCACCTTTCTGTAGCAGTTCCGGCCTCTCAAGTATTACATCGGCAACCACCGGGATAATGACTTCCACATCTTCAAATAGAGCTAACAGTGCATCCGCAGCCATCGTCTCATCAATGCCGATAATCACTCTCTCCATCAAATTCTGAAAGACAGGCCGAAAACGTGGTTCATCTCCGCCCAGTACCAGACTGCCTTCATGCACATGGCAAATAAAGCGGCAGAGGCCGTTTATCAACTTTCCGATCTCTTCAGCTTCGAGGCTGTCCATGAAGTTGAATATTGCACTGGCAAGAATTTCCGGGGGGAAATCAATCTCCGCAACCCCATGAGAGATCCCCTTCAGTAAATTATTGAGAAGGGGCGGCAAGATATTCAAGAGATTGGCAAAAATGATCGGATCGGTAACCATGGTGCCTATTATACTTTTGGTGACAGGATAAAATGTCTCTGCCCGTCGGGTCAGAGCGTCACGAATTACCCCAAAATCTGTCGCCTGCATAGTTTCCTGCAA
>JBASYW010000260.1:0-3001 GCA_049277715.1 Dethiobacteria bacterium
CCACCTTAACTATTATTGTTATTATCCCGGAGCATCTGCTCGGCTTTCTCGATAGCCAGTCTGACCATGCTTCCACACTGACGGGAGGTGACTCCGCCCCAACCCTCCCTCTTGACAATGTCAGCAACACCCATGTCCTGGGCCAGCTCATACTTCATGGCCTCGGACATTACCGCTCGACGACGGGCCATTTAGCATCAACTCCTTTTTAATATAAATGGTGGCATTAATATTTTGGTACGATCCGCTTTACAAATACGAGAAAATGTAATCCAGTTATTGAAAATGAACCATGATTTATGAATAGTTATCCACTTCTATTTTTTAATAAAATAAAATAGAACCCTTTGTTGGGAAGGGTTCTATTAAAATATTTACTTCTGTTTAATTTTATTTAGCTTCCTGATGCAAATATTTTACTTTCATTGAAAAAACTAAGTTCAACCGTCTCCGTTAAAACATCGGCGTAACTAAAAGTGAATCTTTGATAGTAGTTTGGCTCATCAACCCTGATGACGAATATTGATGGGTAGGTACTCTCCAGCACTCCTTCTTTTTCAAAAGTCCTACGCCGTCCCCGGTTAGCTTTTAACCTAATCTTTTCTCCTACACGAGATTCCAAATTCTTGCGGATCTCACACAGAACGTCTTTAGCCACTACTTTATCACCTCAGTATTTTACTATACTATATATTCACAAACATACCCAACACTACAATATTAACATAATCTTAAGCAAAGGTCAAGTTGTACCTGTCATTTTTTAGGTATTAATCAAAGCGGTAAAAATTCAGGCCGTGGCCCATGATACCGCTTGTTACGGACTTTACTTTCTTGGAACAATCGGCTGGCCCGCCCGTCATTCTCAGCAGAAGGCATCCACCAAGGAGTATATATCATTTGGTATATCGGTCGGCCACTTTGGAGGCACCATAAGAATCAGGTTTAATCCGCGCATCGTACCCGCTGCCGATCACCATACCCACAACTTCCTTGATAATTTCCCTGGTCTCTCCTTTTTCACCAACGTCAAGGTGAATTTCGATGTTCAGGTCGGAGAAACCGTTCCGGGACAATTTATCCGTCAGGCGACTGGCTACCTCAAGGCTCAACAGGGTCTCATAGAAAATTCTCTGACGCATACTATCCATGTACCGATGTTTCCGTTTATGGAAAAAATAACGACCGCCTTTACCCACCCGGTGGATTACGATCGCCGTGACAAAAACCACCCCATCGTTCATATACGCATGGGAATCGGTTCCGATAATAAGTTTATAATTCTCATCATAATTCTCGTTTATATAGGAGATAAGTTCTGCAAAGGTATCATCAAAAGAGAGCTTGCCTTTGGAGGGACTAATGAAGTTCATCTGCCCAGACCTTTCTTTTTCATCTTGATGCCTGGCACTTTTTTTGGGTTTAAAATTTCAATTTGTTAGTCTTTCTTATGCACTGCTATTATTATAAATCAATCGACAAAGGTTTGCAAATTCTGCGTAAGTCAATGATTCCGGCCGTTGTTCCGGATTAATACGGACCTCCTTTAGCAGAGAAGCTGCATACGTCTTCTCATAACCAAAACCATGGCTTAAAGAATTCAACAAGGTTTTACGGCGATATTTGAATACCTCCGCTATAAGTCTTATATAAAGAGATTTATCTCCAACATCGGGAGCGGTTGTTTTCGGTTGCATGACCAGTACCGCCGATTCTACTTGAGGGGCAGGATAAAAAACATTTGGCGAGACGTTAAATGCTATCTCCAGATCCAAAAAACATTGACTTAGAACAGATAAAGAACCGTAAAGAGGGGTTGAAACCGGAGCTATGATCCTCTCTGCGACCTCCTTTTGAACCATGATAATTGCCTTGTACCAGAAAAAACTACCCGCCAAAAGCTCGTAAATAAATGGCGAAGAGATATAGTAAGGCAGATTGCCAACCAGCTTGATAGTCCTGTTTTCGGGACCCCAGACCGAGGTGCAGAGATCCTTTATATTTGTTTTGCGGATATCACCTTCTATCAATGTTATATTTTCAAAAGGAGAGAACATCCGGTTCAAAAAACGGATCAATCCCCGATCAATCTCAATGGCAATCACCTCTTGAGCCTCCTTGACCAACGGCATGGTCAAGACTCCCAAGCCGGGACCGATCTCCACTATAAAATCATCCGGTTTTAAATCCAGCTCTGCGATAATCTTCCTTACGATATTGGCATCCGCAAGAAAATTCTGCCCCCATTTCTTATTAGGATGGAGGCAGAACTCGGTCATAATCTTTTTGATTTCGCGCGGTGATGCCAAATTAATATTCATCTATGCTTTGATCTCACTATCTTGATCGGTTCTATCGATCATACTTATCAAGGGAGTAAATATATCTTCAGGTTGCGCCTGCCGAAACGTATCGCGCTGCTGTGAGATGAGAACATTACATCAATCTTGTTTCCTTTTATCGCCCCTCCGGTATCAAGGGCCACAGCATATCCGTACCCCTCGATATAGACCTGGCTGCGCAGAGGTATAACCCGCGGATCAACGGCGATAATATAGGGATTCTGTTTCGAGCCGTCTCCGCCCCGGGTCTTTGCCCCCGTCGCCGTCCTGCCGGTTGCCTTTCCGGTGCAGACAGAGTAGCCTCTGGAATCTACCGGACAACCGGAGCCCGGAGTGCCGGGACAATATGCGGTTGCTTTAACGTTTAACATTTTGTTAAATTGGACATCCAGCCCCGGGATCACCGACCTGGTTCCCCTCTCAATTATTTTACTGCGGGGCGGGGTAATGATCATCTCATCAATAACAGCCCTGCTGACCTCCTGCCCATCGGCCAGAACTATCTCCACCGTCTCTTTTTTTAAACCTTCCTCCCCTTCGCAGACAATACAGACCGAACCCATATCCATAGCCGGATTTTCGCGGTAAACTGAATCAAACGGGATGACGGTCTCTTCGGAAGTATATATTTTTTCAATCCTAACAATGGAGATCTCTTC
>JBASYW010000261.1:0-5080 GCA_049277715.1 Dethiobacteria bacterium
GAAGCGAAGAATCTTGGGTTTTTGGGCAAGCACCTTCATTGCTCCATAAACAACAGCAGAATATGCGGACAGAAGTAACTCCTGGGGCGGGGATATATCATTCCGGGTGATGTTGGAGGTACTTGTAGTGGTTAAGATCCTTCGGTCGCGTCCGCTAGCGCGATCGCTCCCTCTGGATGACAGAAAAAGGGGTGTCATCCAGAGCGAAGCGAAGGATCTTGGGTTTTTGGGCAAGCATCTTCATTTCTTCATAATCAACAGTAGAATATGTGGACGGAAGTATCTCCGGGGCGGGGCGATTCCATTCCGGAGGGGGAAAAGCGGGACGGGAGTGGTTAAGATTCTTCGGTCGCTACCGTGCCCTCTGAATGACATTAAAAAACTGATGCGCCCTCCGGTAATAAATACATCGAGGATCGGGGATAATTATCAGGAACCATCATTAATCATCACTGATCGGTCATCGATCCAAAATAATAATTAGGGGAGGTGCGGTCAATCATGCAGATCAGCAGCAGAAACAAGCTGACCGGAAATGTCGTGCAGGTAACCCCCGGTGCCGTCAACGCGGAAGTGATACTGGATATCGGTGGTGGAAATCAGATCGTAGGTGTAATTACCAGACATTCTCAGGAGAAGATGCAGATCAGGGAAGGCGATCGGATCACGGCATTGATCAAGGCCAGCTCGGTCATGTTCATGAAGTAGCAGAACACCGTACGCCCCTCGATAAAAGCTCTCCTCCGTTCATCCGAGGGGCTATTAATTATTTTTCCGTCCTCCCGGCCTCCATATCCCCGCCGTTAAATAAAAAATGATCTCATTGGCCGGCCGGCGAGCCTGGGTTCCTGCGTTAAGAATAAAAATCACCGGAAGTTCTTCTCCACCCCGGTAAGGATTAAACAAATAAAAACAGGGCAATCTATTTAATAATAATTATTAAGGAGATGATCCCTGTGAATCTTATTCCCTGGAACCCTTTCAGAGATCTGGATATCGGGAAAGAGATGAGTACGTTTCTGGAAAATTCGCCTTTTTCATTCCTTGGCCGGCAGACTTCGCCACGCGTAGATGTTTACCAGACCGAAAAAGAGGTGATCATCAAAGCCGAGATACCCGGGGTTTCCAGGGACGACCTGAATGTCTATATTGATGAAGGTTCGATCCGCCTTACGGGGCAAACCAGAAGAGATGAGCGCTATAAAGATGAAAATATGTATCGGACCGAAAGGTTTTATGGCAGCTTTGCACGGACCATTCCCCTGCCCACAGAAGTAAAATCGGAACAGGCCAAGGCAGAATACAAGGAGGGTATCTTATCTATAAGTGTGCCCAAAGTGGAGCCATCCAAATTGAAAGGCCGACGGATTGATATCCAGTAAACAAGACCTGCAATCGGATCGACAGACAGCCAGTTTACATAACCCCTCGCCGTGACCGAACCCGGATAACAGATAATCATCAAGCAGGAAGCAGCCGCGAAAAAAGGCTGCTTCCTGTTGTGATCTCTACTGCTTACCGCTATAAAATTTCCCCATCCCCATCGACCCAATCAGTCCTGCACAATCTCCCCTCCGGTACTGATCGTGACAACCTGCCAGGGAATCATTTTTTCACTGGCGAGCAGAGCTCTCTTAACAGCCCGGAGCAACCCCTCACAGCAAGGTACCTCCATCTTTATAACGGTGATACTCTTTATTTCATGTGCTTTCAGGATGGCGGCAAGTTTCTCGGCATAATCGATATCATCCAGTTTGGGGCAACCTACAAGCGTGATCCTGTTGCGCATATAATCAGCATGGATATTCGCATAGGCATAGGCAGTACAGTCAGCGGCAATCAGCAGATGAGCATTGTTCAAATAGGGGGCGTTAACCGGTACAAGCTTGATCTGGCAAGGCCATTGTCGCAGTTCCGATTCGATATGCACCCCGGCCGCAGAGTTGGCGACGGCCTTTTTTGACGGTAAATCATCTCTTTTTAAAGCCCGGGCATGGGTTCCCACACAGCCACAGGGCAAAATTTCATCTTCTCCCCCGTCTTCCCCGCAGGAAGGATCCTCGGCCCGCCCTAACTTGGGGAGATCTTCCTTCCCGGCTTGCAATTCCTTGACCGCTTCCTCATCAAAGGGTGCCGCCTCGCGCTCCTCGAGGGTAATCGCTCCGACGGGACACTCGGGAAGACAGTCGCCCAGCCCGTCACAGTAAGAATCCGATACCAGCCTGGCTTTTCCGTCAATCAGGCGGAGGGCGCCTTCATGACAAGCGTCGATGCACAGGCCGCAACCGTTACATTTTTCCTCATCAATCTTGATGATTTTTCTTTTCATCTTCTTGTTACCTCCTTTAAAATGAATTTTATTTACCGGACTACCGGAGTAGACCGATTTAAAAACTGATCGCTTCCTTTGAACAGCGCCGGATACACTCACCGCATTGCAGGCACTCTTTTTTTTCAATATGGTACACATCCTCTTCAACAATCGCATCTGCGGGGCAGATTGCGATGCAGAGTCCGCACTGTGAACAGCGATGGGCATCAATGGCCGGGGAACGCCCGGCTTTTCCACTGACCAGATTAAGGATCGTCCCGTAAGGACAGAGATAACGATGCCAGAGCTTTTCCGAAAAAATGATGGAGAGAACGAGCCCGATCAGAAACAGGGCCGGTAAAACAGGCAATTGTTTGCCGCTAACTTTGATAAAAATAAATATCCCGATAAACAAGGCCAGAACGATATATCTGAAAAATGGATTTTTGATAAAAGCGGGAGTAGAGATATCTTTAATGCCCAATTTTTTCTTTATCCCGGTTATGGCCTGCGTCACCGTATTGATGGGGCAGATCCACCCGCAGTAAAATCGTCCCCACAACACTGCAAGCACTACGCCCGTAATAAAGATAATCATCCATATCCGGATCCGGCCCATATAGAGCAGGAAAATAAATAATAGAAGAAAAATCACCTGAATTATTTTCTGTCCGGGATTATTCACCTCTTTCACCCCCAAGAGTCAATTTAAAAATAAATTACCACGTCGGCAGTAAATATTTTAATTAGGCCAACGTTTACCCCGTTCTTGTCCCGGCCTAGCAAGTATATTAAAATAAAGTGGGCAAGTCGGTAACCCCGGTTACCAAATCTGCGGTTTGCAAAAAGTTTATCGGATGAAGAAAAAACAACAGCATACCGTCTGTTTGAAAAAAAGGAGGCTGAAAATGAAATCCGGAAAGTTGGCTGTATTGAGTAAATGCCCGCTTTTTAAAGGTATCAATGCCGACGAGCGGGCATCCATTCTGGATTGTCTGCAGCCGAAGATACGCCGCTATGATAAAAAAGACCTCTACATCGGCATCGAAGGTGAGGAACTATCGGGGGTGGGCGTGATCCTGAGCGGCGAAATAGCCGTGGCCAAGGAAGACCTTGCCGGCAACCGGCTGATTATTGCCAAATTCGGTGCAGGTGAGCTTATCGGAGAGGTTGCCGCCTTCTCGACACAGCAGCTCTGGCCGGCAACAACCATCACCCTGGGCCCCGGCGAAATAATGTTTATCCCCGTCGATAAAATTGTGAACAGCTGTGCCAACCAATGCCCGGGGCACCGCCGGCTGATCATCAATATACTTGGTATCATCGCCAACCGTGCATTGATCATGAACCGGAAGATGGATTACCTGATGATCAGGAGTCTGCGGGTGAAGATCAGCAGTTATCTGTTGGAACAGCTTAAAAAACATGGACAACCGGAGTTTGAACTGCCCCTATCGCGGCAGGAGCTCGCCGATTATCTGCATGTATCGCGCCCCTCGCTGTCACGGGAGATGGGCCGGATGCGCGATGAGGGGATCATTGAATTCCAACGGAAACAATTCAAGATCAAGGATCCTGAAGCACTGAGAAGGGCTGCCGACAGATTGGTCATCTCCGTGAACAGATAATGAATATCCGGAAGGGCATTTTATTCCGGCTTGTTGCGTACCATTACCGAATCGCCCAGCCCTGCTCCCAGATGCGCGGCAATTACCGGGCACTTGGCCTGCAGGAGGAAAAAAGTTTTATCACCGGCAAAATCGGTCCCCTCGAGGGTCTCATAGTTGGCCTGCCCCTTGGACAGAACCGCGTCTGCGGAAGCAATCGCTGATTGCAGTTCCGGGCTGCCGAGTTCGGGGATCACTCCTAGGTAATTGTTACCTGTGGTAATTACCCTGGCCAATTGATGTATCCCCGCCTCCTCCGCATCTTCATGTGTAGCGTCATTGAGGATCGGCCCGCCTTTAACCACATAGACAAGCTCACCCGTAAATTCATGCAGGTATGTCATGAGCAGATAATCAAAAACAATCTCTCCGCTGTTGTCCCCGATGACCACCAGCGATCCGTCTTTATTCAAGAGCCGGCGAAAAGTATCGCTATCATCAATCCGAAACTCCCGCTTTAGCTCACGGCTGAGGCTCTCATCAACATCAAAATCGGGGTTTATTCCCATATCGATAGCATTCCCGGCCACAGAAGCTTTTAAAGCGGTCAGGAGGGGATCGTCACTGGCGGCAAGAGCTTTTTCTAGTGCCGGAATAAAGGTGCGCGCCAGTTTATTGGACGCTGATTTTGCCTCCTTGAAGGGATCTTCACACCCCATCAGGCGGTGTGCCTCGAATAGAACCAGTGAGGAATTTTCCGCAGGGCTCCTAGAGGGATCAAGCTCGCCCAAAACAGGGAACAGACCGCGCACCACTCCATCATGTTTCTCCTCCTCGATCCCGGCGATGCGCATGGCCGAGATTACTTGCTTGATATAACAGGGAATACAATCAACAGCTTGTTTCAATCTTTTTACCTCCAAATTATTTCATATCTCTATCATTTTAATATAGATTGACCATCGCGGACAACCCGCCCCCCCTGTCATCTTGGAGGGAGCCTCTTTTTTTGTCATCCGGAAGGAGCGCCCCCTCCTTCATTGTCATCCGGAGGAACGATTCTCATTGTCATTCAGAGGGAGCTTTTTTTCTGTCATTCAGAGGGAGCTTTTTTTCTAGGTGCTGTTCGGATTCTATCGTGTTTCCCTATTAACCTTAGCAA
>JBASYW010000262.1:0-2849 GCA_049277715.1 Dethiobacteria bacterium
TCCCCCGACCGTAAAGGAGGGTTCATCTTGGCCATCGTATTATACCCTTCCAGCGCCGCATCGGTCAGCAGAAGATGGTGGGGTGCAACCTCGGCCGTCACTTGAATCCCTCTCTCCTTGGCCCAACGGATCAGTTCCACTGAACCGGCACAGCTTACATGCGCAATATGGAGCCTTCCCCCGGTGGCCTCCGCAATCAATATATCCCGCCCCACCGCTGCCGTCTCCGCGACATGAGGCATCCCCCCCAGACCCAGTAGATTTGCATAATAGCCTTCATGGGCCACTCCCTCTCCCGCAAGCCCCGCATCTTCGCAATGGCTGATAGCCACCGTATCAAATTGAGAGAGGTATTTCATGATATTCATCATCATCATACTATTGTTTACATAACTGCCATCATCGCTGAAAGCTTTTACCCCGGCGGAAAGAAGAGAAGCATAGTTGGTCATTTCCCGCCCCTTCCGCCCCCGGGTCAATGTGCCGAGGGTATAGACATGGGCAAGATTTGCCCGGCGGGCTTTCTCGTCAATGTATTCCACAACCAACGGATTATCTATCGCCGGATCGGTATTGGGCATGCAGCATATGGTGGTAACCCCGCCGGCAACAGCTGCCGCCGCACCGGTGGCGATGGTCTCTTTCTCCTCCTCACCCGGCTCACGGAGATGGACATGGATATCCACCATCCCCGGTGCAATGATTTTTCCCGTCACATCAATAACTTCCGCCTCTTCATCCCCGAGCGCAAACGAAGAAGCCAGATCAAGAATCCTGTCTCCCTCGATAATGAGGTCTGCACGGCCATTTAATTTTTGCGAGGGATCTACGATTGTTCCTCCTTTTAGAAGAATACGCTTACTCAACTCGTTTACCCCCCTTTAAAAGATAATCGAGCACGGCCGCCCGTACGATAATCCCGTTCTCCACCTGTCTCAATATCGATACCTTAACCCCGGGAGGAGAAGACCTATTCAGCTTTTCCATCGCCTCATGCGTTACTTCAACACCTATATTCAACGGCCCCGGATGCATGACCATCGTCCCCGGCCGGAGTAAAGAAAGGCGCTCCGCAGTCAGCCCGTAAAGATGCACATACTCTTTTAAAGAGGGAAGGAGGCCTGCTTGCTGCCTCTCCTTCTGAAGCCGCAGCAGATAGAGAACATCGGCATCTTTCATCTCCTCTTCCAAAAACCAACTTACTTTAACCCCGGAGAGGCGGAACTCATCCGGCAGAAGCGTGGGAGGACCAGCCAGCACCACCTCGGCACCCATCTCCTTGAGCCCCCGGATGCTTGACCGCACCACCCGGCTGTATTTAATATCCCCGACCATCACGATCTTCAAGCCGTCGATACGACCAAACTGTTTTTTGATGGTAAATAGATCGAGCAGGGCCTGGGTAGGATGTTCATGAGAGCCATCACCGGCATTTATCAGGGAGATATCGACCCTGTCCCTGAGCCATTCAAGAGTTCCGGAGAGCGGATGGCGGATAATAAGGGCATCCAACCCCATCGATTTCAAGGTAAGAATTGTATCGAGCAGCGTCTCTCCTTTCAGAACGCTGCTTGTTTCTACCGGAAAATTATAAAAATCGGCCGAGAGCCACCTTGCGGCCACTTCGAAAGAAAACCTCGTTCTGGTGCTGGGCTCAAAAAAAGTGCGGCAACCAGTTTCCCTTTCAGGTTATCCAGTTTCCTCCCCCTGTACTCCGATAAAAAAAATGAGCGCATTAGAATCTCTTCAATACTTTCCGCGTTCCATTCCCTCAATCCCAATAGATGTGCGGGCATATCTCAACCCCCTTCTGCCTCTTCAATTATAATGTAAGATCGCCCATTCTGACCAGACGAGCCCCGCCTTTTGAAAACTTACTCCTCTTACTCCCTGATGGCAAGCCGATCAACAGAAAACCGCCTTACAGGTCATAGACCCTCTTTACAACCTGAATCCCCATCACATAAAGAGAAGCGGTAGGCAAGTGGTAAGAGGAGGTAATATCAAAGAGTACCCTCGCCCGGGCCGGGTATTCGGCATCTTTCTCCCATAGTATTATCGCCAGCTCCAGACGTGGAAATACCGGGATGATGAAGGCGGCATCTCCGGCCCGCATCTCCTCGCCGACGATTTTACTGCGCCGCTTGAACTCCTCCAGGTTGGAACCATACTTCCGGGCCAGCGGAAAAAATGTTTCCCGTTGAAAAGGGGCGTAATGCATCTCCCCCCCCGGAAGTTCGAGAAAAGAAACCCATTTGCGGCGCGGAGGAATGCTGCGGGAGAAGCTCAAATATTGCAAGAAGATAACCCGCTCCTCAACGGTTACGGGTTCCTGAACAGCCGTTACCTCTCCTTCCGGAAATGACACCCGATACTCCCGGCCGCAATAAGTTAATAAAAATCTGCTTTTATGTACATCATATCTACAGCCGCTGCCCTCGGCCAAAATCTGCGGAACACTGTTCCTGTATCCTTCCAGAGCCTTGGCCAGGGCATCTTCATGGGAACACATTGATAACGGGCCTCCTTTAGCTCTAAAGGTAAATATTCGCTACCGGGGAAAAAACATCCTTTTAAATAATGCAAAAAGTGTGCTAAAATCGCTAAAGAAAGATAAATTAATGCGGAGGAATAAAATGCGCGGGAAAATTAAAAGAAAAAATACAATGACCATCATGGTTACCGCTTTAGCTATTATCCTTGTTCTGATTATGATCAAAGTAATACATATGGACAGATCGCCGCAGTCCGATCAGCCGCCTGCCCCGATTATCGATCCCGACCGGGAGGCACTCGGTGGAGATATTGACGAAACATCATATCCTCAGATAACGTATGATCCCCAAAAC
>JBASYW010000263.1:0-3281 GCA_049277715.1 Dethiobacteria bacterium
ATCATGATGATTACCGTCCAGGCAAGCAAAAACCTGATCAGATTTCTGTACTTATTCATTTTCATGCGGCCCCCTTTGATAATGTTCATTTTCTTCATCTTCCCCCCGGAGGTTGTTGCGGGCGGCCAGATTCTCTCTTATCTCTCCGACCAGCTCCGCCAGACCTACGGCCACAAGACCGGAGATGACCGTGGCATCAAATATACCCGCCCCGCCGATTACCAGAGTTTCTCTTCCACCGGTGATGAATAATTCAAGGCGGGTGAAGATATCGTTCAGGACGATCGCTCCCACTCCGGCAATAAATGCCGACCTTCGGGAACGTCCCGCCAGATAACCGATTATCCCGGCTATGACCGCCACCAGGTAGAGGGGATCCAAAAGAATGGCATACGTCGGTTCAACGGGAAAGATCTTTAACGCGGCATAAACGGCAAGGGCTGTAACCAGAAGAGCCACCCCGGCACGGATTTTCTCGGCGGCGGTGTCGGCCTTCCAGAGGAGATAGCCGACGAGGATAATGGGGATGATTCCACCACCTATATTTATGGACAGATCGGCCGTAAGTGGTATATCCGGCAGGTAACTGCCCACGATCATCGCCACAATAAAAAGCAGGGCGGCACGATCGCTTAACCGCATGCGATCCAGAATTCTCTGTGCAAAACCCAGGTAAATCAGAATTGATATCACAATCAGAACAATCGTTCCTATGGGCATGACGACACTCCTTTTATAGCTTTTATAGTTTTCTTATTGTAGATTTTCCTGATTAACCTTTATTTATACAAAAAAACAACCGCTATCAAAACGGTTGTTTTTAAATAAACCTGTATTTTCCTTTATTCAATCAAGGTACTTTGTTATTTTTTTTCGTTCTCAAACAAATCTCCGAAGACATCACCCAAAGTAACGCCGCTTCCGTTATCCTGGCCGGTAGAGATATTGGCGTTCTCATGGGAGACGGGGTTTGCATCTTTGATGCTCAAGCTGATCCTCTTATCCTCGGGCCGCAGATCGATAATCTTGACTTGCACCGTTGCTCCCTCGGAAAGTGCCTCGGAAGGATGTTTTACGTGATGATCCGCAATCTGAGAAACATGGACCAGCCCTTCAACACCCGGAATTATCTCCACGAAAGCCCCAAAATCAACCAGGCGTGTTACCTTGCCCTCGATGATCTCGCCGATTTTGAAGCGCCGCGTAACCTGTTCCCAGGGATCCTGCCCCGTGCGCCTGATACTGAGGCTCACCTTCTCTTCCTCCGGATTGACCTGAAGTACCTTTACTTTTACCTTATCTCCGATCTTCAGGGCCTCCTCGGGATGTTTAATCCTTCTCCAGGAGATCTCCGAGATATGCACCAGACCGTCAATCCCGCCCAGATCTACAAAAGCACCGAATTTGGTCAACCGGCGCACCTCGCCCGTCACCACGATATCCGGCTTCAAGATCTTCAAGGTCTCCTCTTTTTTGGCGGCATTGGCCTCCTCTACATATTTTTTGCGGGAGAGAATGACCTTGTCCTTCTCCTGATCAAGTTCGATAACCTTGAAGGATATCTCCTGCCCCAGATAGGCATTAAAATCCGGGACATACCTGATGTCAACCAATGAACCCGGTACAAATCCGTTGATACCTGCACCCAGATCCACGATCATCCCTTTGGGAACAACTTCTTTTACCTTCCCGGTCAGTGTCTCCTCCTCGGTCGAAGCCTTCTCCAGCTTCTCCCACAGCCTCCTCCGCTCCAGCCGGCGATGAGAGACCAGCACCTCCCCTTCCTGATCATCAACATTGATGACCAGCACTTCGAGCTTATCGCCGGGAGCATATTTGTTCTCCAGAGTCTCTCCTTCGTAAAGGAATACCTCCCCGCCGGGAAGAATCGCCTCCATTTTGTCACCCATATCGATCATAACACTGTCCTCCTGGATACTGACGACAGTGCCTGTGGCAATATCTCCATTCTGATAGACCTTGATCTCATCCAGAAAGTAAAAATCCTGGATATCTTCTTCCGTCTCTGCAGCCTCGCCGCTTTTTTCCGCTTTTTCAGCTTCGGGTTGGTCCTCGGCCACACTTTTATCATCGTTTTCTTCCGCCGCTCCTTCTTCGGGCTCCGCCGCGGACTGCCCTTTCACCGGTTCTTCTGCAGCCGATAACTCCTCCGACGCCTCTGTAGTTACCTCGGGTTCCCCAAGATTATCATCTGTCCCTTTAGCGGACATCTCTTTTTCTTCAAGCGGCGCCAATTCATTTTGATCCAGGTCGGATTTTTTCTCACTGTTTATTTTCGACATCTCATTCAGTACCTCCTTAATAATCCAGCCGGGTGTTGAAGCTCCCGCAATAATCCCTACCAATTTTACATCCCGAAACAGTTCTGTTGATATCTCTTTCGCGCTGGAAACACGATACGTAGGGGTTTTTCTTATACATAACCTCAGCAGTTTTTCCGTATTGCTGCTGATCGGACTGCCAATTATGATCATCAGATCTACCTTTGAAGCCATCTTCTCTGCCGCATCCTGCAATCTTTTTACCGTGGGGCAAAGGGTATCATACACTTTACAGTCACGGTGCAATTCCCTGTACCTTCTTGCGGCATTTTCAAAACCCAAACGCTCTTGGGTAGTCTGGGAAATTAAAGCTGAAGGGGCGCGGATCTTCTTTCTGGCCAGATCCTGCATCGAAGAGACTACGATCGCTTTATTTTGCGTCCATTTCAATATCGCATCTACCTCGGGGTGCTCCGGTTTGCCCCAGATCACGACCTGATAGCCCTGCTCGGTCAGCTCTTGAGCAAGGGACTGCACCTTTTTAACCCGGGGACAGGTGGCATCATGAAGGGTAACCCCCGGTATCTGTGCCGCCTTCTTCAATTCTTCCGGCCCCTCACCATGCGTTCTGATAATCAGGTCTCCCTCTTTTACATCTTCAAGCGAGGAAACCATCTTCACCCCTTTTGAACTCAGATATTTTTCAACCTCCTCATTGTGGACCAGAGGACCCAAGGTGTAAACATCTTTGCCCTCTTTAACCAACTCCAGAGCAATGTCCACTGCTCTCTGTACCCCTGAACAGAATCCTGAATGTTCATAACACAATATCCGCACTCTTAACTCACTCCTCCTGACCGCCCATCCAAAACCTACATATCATCATCAAGTAAATCTTTTATCCGCTCCATAAAGAGATTGCTAACTTTCTTAATATTCTCCCGTCGGATCTTTCTATCCTCCTGATCATACTTAAAGTTAAAATGAATAGGCTTGCCG
>JBASYW010000264.1:0-10984 GCA_049277715.1 Dethiobacteria bacterium
GGAGTCTGGGGCCCGTCGGGCGGCTTTCCAATTTCCAAGGATTACGAGGCCACCACGGACTGGACGCTTCTGTTTTCCGAAGGAGGACCATACACCATCACCTTCCGGTTGACGGATCTGGATACGGGTGAGGTTATCGTTGAGAGTAACGTGACGATCCAGGTTGGAGGTATAGAGGTTTAATAATAAAGACAATGGCCTGTAATTGCCGGTTCTTTGCCGCTCATCTCTATGAGGGGTGAAGAACCGGCTTTTCTTTTTATTTTTTAAATCGGCAAGCGGCACATCCATCGGATAGCCAACAGTTTCAGGGTAAGAGGGTTTACGGCACCCATTTTCAGATGGGAAAAGGCGAAAAATTTTCATATAAAATAACTAATAATTATGTAGTCATGCTGTGTGTTTTGTGGATAACCTTCACAAACAGACTAAAAATGGGCTCTTTCCTGTGGATAAGCATGTGGATATTGTGGATTACTTAAATTGGGTAATCCTCTAAACCTGTTGATGAGCACAAGGTATTAATTATTTAACTATTATTAAATTTACATAAAAACTTTTCATAATAACGATATTAATGAGATAATAATATTGGTTTACAGGGGAAGATATTATTAGTTTGCCCGGTAGGGTTTTATTTACTTGAGCCTTCTGGCGGGTATCAAAAAAATATTGGTCTGCGGTTACGCACCGTTTCAATAGTTCGAGTATATAATATAATGTTTTTATATGATGACCTCAATCTCAAGGAAAAGGAATGATTATATTGTTGCCAGGTGATATAAAACGTGTACATTTTATCGGGATCGGAGGGTACGGGATGAGTGCTCTGGCGATGATTCTGTTGCAGATGGGGTACCAAGTCAGCGGTTCTGATCTGAAGTCTTCCCGCCTTACCGATCGCCTGCAAAATAAAGGGGCAAAAATCTCTTTCCATCATGAATCCGGCAACATCGATAATTGTGATCTGGTGGTTTATTCAACGGCTATTCCCGCTGATAATCCTGAATTGGCGGCTGCAAGGGCACGCCGGTTGCCGCTCTGGCACCGGGCGGAGCTTCTGGCGGCACTGGTCAACAACAGATACGGCATTACGGTGGCTGGAACGCACGGGAAGACCACGACCACCTCGATGCTGGCCCTGCTGCTTGAGAGGGGAGGGCTTGATCCCACCGTGGTAATCGGCGGCGAAGTAAATTTTTTTGAGGGTAACGCCCGTCTCGGGAAGAGCCGTTATCTGGTCGCGGAAGCATGCGAAAGCGACAACTCTTTTTTGCGTTACCGTCCCAAGGTGGCGATAGTCACCAATATCGAAGCCGATCATCTTGAAAATTACAACGGAGACTTTAACAACCTGATCCGCGCTTATGAACTCTTTCTTTCCAATATTGACCCCGACGGCTGTGCCATTATCTGCGGTGAAGATCCTCTCCTCAACAAGAAATTAAAAATTATCCCCTGCCGGGCGGTTACCTACGGGATTGATGATGGTAACGGATGTGCCGCCGAAAGAGGCGGTGATACCTGTGGCGGCAAGGGAACATGGCCATTTGATTATCTGGCCCGGAATGTCTCTTACGACAAACTGGGATCAAATTTTTCCGTTTATCGAAAGGGGCAATTGCTAACGGAGATACGTCTGAGCGTGCCCGGACGCTATAATGTAAGCAATGCACTGGGGGCTATCGCCGCTGCAGCCGAACTAGGGGTTAACCTTGGGGACAGTACGGAAGCATTGCGTGATTTCACCGGCGCGGGACGTCGTTTCGAGATTATCGGCCGGATTTCCGGGGTTACCATCGTCGACGATTATGCCCACCACCCTACAGAGATAAAGGCCACGTTGCAGGCGGCGCGCAACAGCGGTCAGCAGAGAATTATCTGTGTATTTCAGCCCCATCGTTATTCCCGGACCAACTACTTTCTGGAGCAGTATGCCTGCGCCTTTGACCATGCCGACTTGATCTTTCTGCACCGAATTTACTCTGCCGGAGAAAAGCCTATAGAAGGCATCTCCGCCGAGGTGCTGGCCGAAATGATCAGGGAGAGATCGGATAAGCCGGTGATATATAACCCCGATCTGGAAGCGTTGGCGGCGCTGGCAGCCGGGGAGGCCTCTCCGGGAGATATGATTATCACCATGGGCGCCGGTGATATCTGGAAGGCCGGCAACATGATCCGGGAAAGACTTTCGGCATATCAGGAAACTACGGTTGACCGCTAGCCCATAAAATGGCTCTCGGCTAGCTTCCGATTGCGGAAGAAGGATTTTATATCACGGTGTAGAAATCAAGGTTTTGATTGGCTATAGCTAAAGCTGAAAGGCACAAACAGTACTCGGAATAAATAAATTGATCTGATAAATTGCAAAATTTAATTCAAAGGTAAAGGAACTTACAGCGTGAAATCAACTCGTTTTCCCTCCAACTTGAATTTCAGTTTCAAGCAATTTTTGTTAATCCTTGTTGATGCGGCAATTATAAGCGCCGCCGTCTATGCGGCTTTCCATCTCCGTTTTGACGGGGAGATACCGCGAACGTACCTTCACATCTACTTACAATCAATCTTCTTCTATACAGGGGTTCATATTCTGTCCATGGTCATCTTCAGGGTTTACAATAATCTGTGGAGGTACGCGACGCTAAAAGAGTATATGCGGTTAGCGTTCGCCTCTGTTTTCGGCTCGATGGCGGGTATTTTACTTACTTTTTTTATGGGACAACCTTACCCGCGCAGCGTATATATAATATCCTGGTTACTGATCGTTACCGGCACCGTTATCATCCGTCTTTTTTACCGTCTGCAGCAGGACGGTGCGGCCGGTTTATCGGAAAATTTCCCCCCTCGCTCCCGGAAGGTGATTTTTTACGGGGCGGGAAGTGCCGGGGCGATGGTCGCACGCGAACTGCAGAGAAAGAGGAGAGCACTTGATTTTTATCCCCTCGGATTTATCGACGATGATCCTTCAAAGTGGGGGCTGCGTATCTGCGGGTTGAAGGTTCTGGGAGGAAAAAAGAGACTCTACAGCATGATCAATGCCGGCCGTATTGATGAGGTGACGATTACCATGCCTTCGGCGCCGCGCAACGTCCTGAGGGATATTACTTCTGTCTGCCGGACCGGGGGGGTGGCGGTAAAGACAATGCCCTCCTTGCATGAGCTGATCAATGGGGAGATGAACCTGAATCGCCTGCGCAATATCCGCATCGAGGATCTTCTGGGGCGTGAACCGGTCTCTACGGAAATGGGAAACGTCTCTGCTTATATCACGGGGAAATCGATCCTTATTACCGGCGCGGGGGGCAGCATCGGCGCGGAGCTCTGCCGCCAGGTGGCGGTTCAGGATCCTTCATTGATCATTATTCTGGACCATGATGAGAACGCCGTCTATGAGATCAATCGCGAACTCAAATACAGATACCCTTCGGTCAAAACCTATCCCGTGGTGGCCGATATCCGCAACTGCACCCGGGTAGATGGGGTCTTTACCCGGTTCTCTCCCCATGTTGTATTTCATGCGGCGGCCCATAAACACGTTCCGATGATGGAGCTCAATCTTGAAGAGGCGGTGGAAAATAATATCTTCGGCACCCGTATTCTGGCGGAGGCGGCACACCGCCATCACTGTTCCCGTTTTGTCCTTATATCCACGGACAAGGCGGTTAATCCGGTGGGGGTGATGGGGGCGACCAAAAGGGTGGCCGAGATGATCGTGCAATACTGGGCTCTCAGGAGCAAAACTCATTACTGTGCGGTCCGTTTTGGCAATGTCCTGGGTAGCAGCGGCAGCGTACTGCCCCTTTTTCAGGAACAGATTTCAGCCGGTGGACCGGTTACGGTCACCCATCTGGATATGGCGCGCTATTTTATGACCATATCGGAGGCGGTCCAGCTGGTCCTGCATGCCGGTTCAATGGGTGACAGGGGTGAAATCTTCCTTCTGGATATGGGCGAGCCCATAAAAATAATCAATCTGGCCGAAGAAGTGATCCGTCTTTCGGGGCTTGAGCCTTACCGGGATATCGATATCCTGATTACCTCGCCGCGTCCCGGGGAGAAGATATTTGAAGAGCTGTACCATGATGATGTCGAGCTGAAGAAGACGATGCATGAGCGGATCTATCTAACCGGCAACAGCTTCCGCAGCATGGAGGAACTGCAGAAGGAACTGCGCCTCCTGAGCGATATCCTGAAGACGGATCCGGCCTTTCTGATCAGGGAGATCAACAATATCGGCAGGGAGGCCGTCTCCGGCAAGAAGTAGATACACAGACAGCCCGGAGATAAGGAGACAACGGGAGAGAATGGCCTTCTTCCCGGATCCGACCCAAACCACATGACAGGAGATAACGATGAGAAGGTTTCTCCGTATCATATATAACCTCTTGAACCCGGGGATGTTTGCCGCCCTGCTCGTGCTGGCCGGACGTTACCGGGGCTTCAGCGCTTTGTGGCCACAGGCCCCCGCGTGGGTTGATGCCACGCTGGTCATTGCCGTCTGTGCCTGGCTGGTGCTGATCTATCGCCGCCTGTTTAACCGGGCCGCAGGACGGGACAGAAGAACCGGAGCCGCAGCCATTTTTTCTCCGGGGACAAGGTTATTTCAAACAGCGCTCCTCCTTCTGGGATTGCTGTTCCTGGCGGGCATCGCCTGGTCTGCAGATCCGGAATACGGCCTGCACAAGGCCACATACTTCTTTATCTATGTCATCACCTGGTCGGCATTGATTATGCACCTGGAAAACAGGGATGTGGATATTCTCTTGAAAACAATGGTGGCCGCCGCCCTGCTCCTGACCGCTGCCGCCGTGGCCCCGCTCCTTCCCGGGATTGCCGCCGCGCTTGCAGCCGGGGAGACTGTCACCTGGGGCCGTCTTTCGGCCATCGGCGGCGGTCCCAATGTATTTTCCCGTTTTACCTCCGTCGGATTTCTAATCACGTTTTATTATATATTAAAATCTTCATCATGGCCCAAACAATTACTGTTATGCCCTGTGCTGATCGTTCTGGGGGCGGCAACCTATCTCTCCGGCTCCCGGGGCTCATTTCTGGGGCTGGCCGGGGCGCTGCTCGTGTACATGATTTTACGGATAATCATCAGGCGGCGGCGCCTGCTCGTCAATGTTACCGTCCTCGTTGCGGTGATCATGATCCTCGTAATCCTGATTTTCGGTCTCGATGTGCAGGATCGTTACCGGCCGGCCTGGGAAGCTCCCCAGGATCAGGCCGGCGACCGCTTCTACTGTGCCCGGCGGTCACTGGAACTGGGTGCCGCCAGCCCGTGGATTGGTTGGGGAACGGGTTCATTTGCTTATCATGTTCCGGAGGCGGAGGCCCGTTATCCGCATAACATATTTTTGGAGCTCTATGCCGAGAACGGCGTGCTCGGTCTTGCGCTCCTGACCTTGCTGCTGGCCGGCATTGCATGGGTCTGGTTGGATGCTCTCCGCCTATGCCCGGAAAATTCTCCTGCAGAGAGGGAGCAGGTCTATCTTTTTGCCGCGCTGCTGGTATTCAGCCTTCTTGTGGCTCAGGTTAGCGGCGATACCGTTGACAGCCGCTGGATATGGTTCTCGGGCTTCCTGATTGCCAACCTCTGCCTCCGTTTAAAAGAAGGAAAAGCCGCTGTTACTGTAGAAAGCATATCCGATCATAACTGACATTTTACTGATTATTCTAATGCACAATCTATCTTTGGTTTTGGAAGGACTACCGAAAAAAGAAAAAGGAGTAAAGGAGTCATACCCATGCACGTACTGTACCTGCACCAGCATTTCTCCACTCCGGAGAAGGGCTCGGGAACACGCTCCTATGAATTCGGACGCCGTCTGGTGAAAAACGGTCATGCCGTGACCATGATTACCGGCAATTCATGTCTCGACCTTCCCCTGGGAAGCGAGCCGTATCGCGTAATGGATATCGAAGGGATGGAAGTGATCGTCCTGAATGCTCCCTATGCCAGCACGATGGTCTCCGGGCAGAGGATCCGCTCTTTTGTAAATTATGCACGCCGTGCCCAATCCGTCGGCAGGCGGCTGCCGCGTCCCGATGTCGTCCTGGCGACGTCAACGCCTCTGACCGTGGCCCTGCCGGGGATACGGCTCAGCCGTCGTTTTCGGATCCCTCTGGTCTTTGAAGTACGTGATCTGTGGCCCGAAGCGCCAATCCAGATGTGTGCTCTGCGCAATCCCCTGGCGATCTCTGCCGCCCGTATGCTTGAACGTAAAGCCTATCGGCGGGCGGCGCGTATCATTGCTCTCTCACCGGGAATGATTGCCGGTGTCCTGCAGCAGGGAACACCCGTGGAGAAGCTGGCGTTCATTCCCAATGCTTCCGATCTGGATTTTTTTACCCCCGGCCCGCCGGACCCTGATTTCCTCAGAAAGTACGGGCTTGAAGGCAAGTTTCCGGCTGTCTATGCCGGAAATGTAGGCCCCTCTGCGGGTCTGGAAATACTTCTGGGTGCCGCCGCCCGCACCACTGATAATATCGCCTGGGTCATTGCCGGTGAAGGCCATGACCTGCACGAATTAAAACGCAAGGCGGCCAAGGCGGATCTTCTGGAGAAAGTACATTTTCTCGGGCATCTGTCCAAATATGAGGTGGCCGCCCTCTATCGCTGTGCAGGATGTGTCCTCGTTCTTTTTCGCAATCTGCCGGTTCTCAGCACCAACTCGCCCAATAAATTTTTTGATGCGCTGGCGGCCGGTCGTCCGGTCATCACCAATATGACCGGGTGGGTTGCGGATCTTCTGCAGAACAACCATGCCGGTACAGCTGTTGCTCCCGACAGCGCGCATGATCTTGCCCGTGCGGTGGAAGATCTTGGCCGCCGCCCCGAGCGCGCCGTGATGATGGGGGGGAATGCGCGCCTGTTGGCCGAAGAAAAATTTGATCGTGAGATCCTGTTTGAACAATTTGAAGAAGTTCTGACCTCGGCCCTGAACACGAGTAAACGGAGTAAATAAAGGAATGCTTTGTATCAAACGATTAATCGATATTGTGGGCAGCTTTATCGGCTTGTTGATTTTGCTGCCGTTATTTTTAATCGTGGCCCTGACCATCAAGCTCGATTCACCCGGTCCTGTCTTTTTCCTTCAGAATAGGGTGGGGATTGAGGGGAAGATATTCCGTATCTATAAATTTCGTACGATGGTGGCCGGTGCCGAAAAAAAAGGAACGGGCTATGTTGTCGGTCGGGAAGACGAGCGCATCACCCGCTCGGGCAAATATTTGCGCAGCAGCAGCATCGATGAGCTTCCCCAGCTCATCAACGTCTTCAAGGGGGAGATGAGCCTGGTTGGGCCTCGTCCCACCCTTCCTTATCAGGTGGAAGGATATACGGAGAGGCAGAGGAGGCGCCTTGAAGTGCTTCCGGGGATGACGGGCTGGGCACAGGTGAACGGCCGCAACGTTCTCGACTGGTCGGAAAAAATCGAGCTGGATCTATGGTATATTGAAAACAGGTCTTTGTGGTTGGATCTTAAAATATTGTTACGCACCGTATTTATGGTCCTGCTGAGAAAGGGGATCTACCATGAAGGCCGGTGTGATGATCGGGCCGGGGAGACGACCGGCAGAACAAAACCGCTGTAACCCCTGCCATGGGGATATCGGTTTTAATCTTCTCTCCTTGAAGGCAACGTGGTTTGCTCGCCGGGCACCGGTGAAAACCGATGCCGTGATTTTGGCGATCGAATAATTATAATCGGGAATGATTTAACAGCATGTACCGGAGAACCCGTAAACATTCTGTCTTTAAAAATTTACAGAGAGCAGAGGCCGAGAGACGCCATCGGGAAGAGGCCAAACGCAGGATAATTATCGCTGTTTTTGCCGTGGTTTTATTCTTCTCTTTTGTAACCGTTCTCTACATCGAGCTGGAGCCGACCCGCAACAGCCGGACCAGAGAATTGGCCGCTCAGGAAATCGAGTTTCTGGAAGAGGAGGAGAAGATCTTGAAACCTATCTCCATCATCGACGCTCCTCTTATTTTACAACTGCCGGAACTGCCGCGGGGCTGCGAAGTAACCAGTCTGGCCATGCTTCTCAATCATGCCGGCATCCCCGTGGACAAGATGACTTTGGCCCGGGAGATCAAGAAGGATGATACCGTTTACAGGGTTGAAGGAGGTAAAGTTTATTTCGGCAATCCATACGAAGGTTTTGTCGGTAACATGTACGATCGGTCGTATCCGGGTCTGGCGGTCTACCATGAGCCGATCTGTGAACTGGCCGAAAAATATCTTCCCGGAAGGGTTGTTGACCTGACGGGGACGGAGTTTGAAGATATTCTTTACCCCATCAGCGAAGGCCGGCCGGTATGGGTGATCGTCAATTCTGAATATGACGAGCTTGACGAGAAGCATTTCAAGGTCTGGAAAACGCCTTCAGGTTCGGTTAAAATAACATATAAAACCCATGCCGTTCTGTTGACCGGGTATGATGATGACTATATTTATTTTAACGATCCGCTGGTCAACCAGAAGAACAGAAAAGTGGAGAGGCCGGCTTTTGAACGATGCTGGGTACAGATGGGCCGGCAGGCGATTACTTATGAGTAAATCCGCCCTGGCCAAGGCCATGGGCAAGAGATGGGGGACGGTAATATGTTGGCTATAATCGGCGCCGGAGGGCATGCCCGATCTGCATACGAGTGTTTCTATGCATCGAAACAGAAGGTGTATGGTTTTTTTGATGATGATCTTTCCCGGCAAGGTACGGAGGTTATCGATGACTTGCACATTCTTGGTGCTCCGTCCACTATACCGGATAAAAAGGAGATAAAGAGCATCTTTGTGGCTATCGGCGACAATATGGTACGCCTGCAAAAATACGAACATTTTAAAGAAAAGGGATACCTCTTGCCCGATGCCCTTCATCCACGGTCTTATATCTCTTCATTCAGCAAGACGGGGCATGGCCTTTTTCTTATGGGGGCCTCGATCATCAACCCCGCGGCCACGGTCGGCGATTACTGTATCATCAATACCAACGCCACCGTCGGGCACGACTGCAAGCTCGAACGCACCGTTCAGATTGCCCCCGGTGTAAATATCGGCGGCGGGACTATCCTTGAGGAAGGCGTATTTGTAGGCATTGGCGCCAGGATTGCCCCCGGATTACGCATTGGCGCCTGGTCTGTGATCGGCGCCGGCTCGGTTGTGCTCAAGGATGTGCCTCCACGGGTTTTTGTCTGCGGCATCCCCGCGGTCATTAAAAAGCGGCTCCCTTCACCTACCCGGTAGGTAGGACCGCGCATAAATAAACAAGGAGAGACGGACCCGGCCGGGAATAAAAATAAAGCAAGGTTGATAAAATGCGCAAAACTGTATTTATGGCGATTGAAAAGCTGAAAGGCGGCGGTATTCCGCGCCAACTGGATGATATCGAAAACCTGATCTCTGACCCGATTGCTCTGAGAAAAACGGCAGAGCGCAGGCTGGCGGAACTGCTCGAACATGCCTGTTCCACAACTCCCTATTACAGAAAATACAAGGGTTCAACTCATCTTCACCAATTTCCCGTTATTCAGAAACAGACGGTCCGGGAGAACTACCCGTCTTTCTTCTCCGCCGCATTTAATAAAACGACGCTCATTCCCACCCATACCAGCGGCTCTTACGGCACTCCGTTCACCTTCTATCTGACGCCGGAGAAGAAATCCCGCCAGCTGGCCGAGGTGATCTATTTCAGCCGCTGGGCCGGTTATGATATCGGTGTAAAACATGCGCTGGTCAGAATATCACCCAAAAACAAGCTGAGCCTTCTTATGCAGAATCAGATCATCATGAACCCCACCAATATGGATGAGCGGTGGTTTGAAAGACAGAGAAATATTTTAAAGAGAAACTTGATAGAGGTCATCGTCGGGTTCCCTTCGGTCATCGGGCCACTGGCCGAATACTGCCGCAGCCGCGGTGATCATCCCGACAATTTCAGCTTGAAGGGCATACTGCTCACCGGGGATCCTCTGACCGAAGCGGTGAGGGAGAAGATCGAACAGGCTTTTGGCGGCATCGTCCTGAGCCGATATTCAACCGAGGAGCTCGGGGTTCTTGCCCACGAATGCGTTGCCGGCAAGAAACATCACCTGAATTTGGGCAGCTACGTATTTGAACTGCTAGCTCCCGATCATGACCGTCCCGTTGCACCCGGAGAGCCGGGCCGGGTGGTGGTTACCGATCTGTTTTCTCATGCCATGCCCCTGATCCGTTATGAAACAGGCGACCTGGCCATCCTTTACACCGGGAGTTGCTCCTGCGGCCTCAAGCTGCCTTTCTTCGAGCGGATCGAAGGGCGGGCGGTGGAAGCGGTTTACGATCCGCGGGGTGGCCGTATTTCACCCTACGCCATCAGCTGCTCGATGCAGGATTTAAACGATATCCTCCAGTTTCAATTCATCCAGGAGGCGGAGGCATCATATACCATGAAGCTGCGCACGTTAAAAACCTTTTCACAGCAGAAACTGGTCCGCGAGCGGCTGTTGAAGATACTGGGGGAAGATGCCGGGTTGAAGATCGACTACGTGTCTTCAATACCTCCGCTGCCTTCGGGCAAAAGACCGTATGTGATCAACAGGCACCGGGCTGTAGACCGGCAGGGTTAAATTATAAATCCGGCCGCTTATTGATTGTAAAGGATTGATTTGATTTAATGGTTGGCAGTCCTTACGATTTGTTCCGAAATAAAATCATTTCCCGGTATTAAAAAAGATATAGGAAAGGTGTACAATTGTTAAATATAATATTTATTTTAAATTCCCCTTACCCATATTATACCGGCGGACGTGAAACCTGGATATATAATGTATGTAACAAGCTGGCGGATAAACATAACATCTCTCTTATTACGGAAAAAAAGTACTATGCGGATAATCGAGATGGTGTATTCGAAGGGGTTCATCCATCCATCAAGATATACCCGATATTTACTCTAAAAAATATATTTTGGCTAAGACCATTTGTCAGATGGTATTTGGATT
>JBASYW010000265.1:0-7946 GCA_049277715.1 Dethiobacteria bacterium
CATGAAGCCCCCGATGGGCCGGGGTGCTTGCGTTCCGGGTGATGATGGCGGCACGGAGTGGTTAAGATTCTTCGGTCGCATCCGCTCCCTCTGAATGACAGAAAAAAGGGCTCCCTCCCAATGACAACTAAAAGCCCTTATGGATAACAGAAAAATAATTCCCTCTGGAAGACAAAAAGGGGTGTCATTACGAACGCCCCCCCGCCCTGTCATTCCGTTTATTTATCCTGTCATCCAGAGCGAAGCGAAGGATCTTGTGAGAAAACCAACATTTCGTTCAGGATAACAGCGGGTATATAAACATGAAGCCCCCGCTGGGTCTGTGGTGATTGCGTTTCCGGTGTCGATGGCGGAACGAGAGTGGTTAAGATTCTTCGGTCGCATCCGTTGGATGCTCCCTCTGAATGACAAAAAAAAAGTTCCCTCCCAATGACAGAAAAAAGGGCTGACGCTCTCTCTGGATGGCAAATAGCCACCCCTGTCATTTTGAACGCCTCCGCCATGTCATCCTGATTTTTTTATCCTGTCATCCAGAGCGCAGCGAAGGATCTTGGGTTTTTGGGCAAGCGCCTTCATTTCCCCATAGACAACAGCAGAATATGTGGACAGAAGTAACTCTGGGGCGGAGATATATCGTTCCGGGCGGCCAATGGCGGCACTTGCAGTAATGAAGGGGCTTTTCCGGAATAACGGGGAAAACAGGGTGCACCTTCAGAATGGCAATTGGCCGGTCGGTATTGGACTCAAACAAGTATAGCTATCCGGTTGACACCGGTAACAAAAAATCGCTATAATTGCCCCGGATAACAGCAAATCCCATATCTATACTATTTTCCAATCATACCTGCATCCGGGGCGGGTAATATTCTCGGCGGCATCAATCATCGCTACAAGGAGGGTAACATGTTAAAAACTATTTTAAAGAGATTGCTTGTTGTTGTTCTGGTACTGGCAGTGGCCGCGGCGGTGGCCTACGGGGTAATCCATGCCGGTGTTCCTTTGCCGGAGACGGCGGTTATGGGGCAGGGCAGTCTGGAAGTGCCCGAACATCTGCAAAAAGAGGATACCAACATCAAGGTAATGACTTATAATATCAGGCTTCTTACCAGAGAAGATCGTATAGAACACTATTGGACCAATCGTCGGGAACATATTGTTGACTTGCTGGATAATTATGACGCCGATATTATCGGTTTCCAGGAGGTAACTCACCCCCAGTATAAATACTTGATCGAGCAGCTGGGCAATGAATATGATCATTATGGACTATACCGATCCGGCCTGAACCGGGAAAGGGGAGATATGATTATCGGTGACCCGGATCCCGAGCCAACCCTGCTGAATATGCTGCGGATTTCCGTTGTGGATGAGGGGTCGCCAATATTCTATAAAAAGTCCCGCTTTGAGCTGTTGGATTATGATACTTTCTGGCTGCGGGAGGACCCGGAAAAGCCGGGCCGGGGTTGGGATGCCCTCATCAGGAGAATATGTTCTTCTGTTAAATTAAGAGATCATTATACAGGCCGGATCGTTACCGTCTATAATACGCATTTTGATCATATAGGCGAGCTGGCCAGGCGGAACAGTGCCATCCTGATCAACGAAACCAGTGAACAGGCACAGGGTGCACCCATAGTTATGGGTGACTTTAATGCTCCTGAAGGCAGTGCAGTCTATGACAGCCTGGTTTCCCGTTCGCTTGCGGATACCAAATATTTGAGTCCCGCAGTCCGCCGGGACAGCGGCCCGACCTATAACGGTTATGGACAATCCGAATACGAGGTGCCGATCGATTTTGTTTTCACCGATAACCGCCATTTCCGGGTGCAAAGCTACCTTATTATCACCGACAGGTATGCTAATGGCGCCTATATTTCGGATCATTATCCGCTCCTGGTCGAGCTGGAGTATCAATAAACCGGCGGCGGAGGGCGGTCTTTGGTGGGGGCGGTTTACTCTGTTTCTCCGGATCCCTGGCCAAACAGGTCTTCGATATACCCGATATCGATGCTCTCCGTCTTATCCCGGTAGAAGAAATGGCCGTATCTGATCAGATCGCTGCTGTTGATAATCAGGCTTTGGTGCTCCCTGCCGTTTTCGTCGTAGATGGTCAGGCGAAACCGGTAGCCCATGTATCCGCTGCTGCATCTTCCTTTTTGAAAGGTGATCCGGTTAAGATTGGCGATGATATGTTCCCGCCCTTCCGCTGTGGTAACGGTGTATGATCTTCCCTCGGTCCCATCGAATATCTCTATTTTTGAAACACGCTCCGGCCCGATTGTGATCAGCTTTCGCGGGATATACGTGGTTGCATACAGAAGTCCGAACAGTAGACCTGCAGCCAGCAACAAGGCGATCGTCTTGCTCTTCCTGTTCATGCCTGCATCTTCCCCTTTCCTTTCCTTGATATTGCCCGGTTCAAAATTATAATCCTCTGTCCTGCGTCCCTGCATCCCACCATCTGAACTTCCATGCCTGCAAACCGGGGAACAGCGGCGGGGCAGTACTTGGGCAAGCTCGCCGCATCAGGGTCAGGCGATGGAGCGCCGGAACTGCCAGGAGGCCACCAGCGACATCAGGGCGGCAAAGATAAGCATGGCTATAAGTCCGGAACCGATTGCAGGAGACCATGGCCCTTTCCCGATGAGCTCGCGCAGAGGGGTGACGGCATAGGAGAGCGGGTTCCAGCGGGCAATTGTCTGCAGCCAGGCCGGCATCGCCTCGATCGGGAACATGGCGTTGCTCGCAAACATCATGGGCATGGTCAGAAAGTTGACGATCACCATGAGGGTTTCATGCGAGTGGATCACCGCCGCCAGCGATAACGAGATCCCGGAAACCCCGAAGCTGAAAAGAAAAACAATGGCCACGATCAGCAGGAACCCGACCGCACCGGAGGCGAAGTTCACGCCGAGCAGTGCGGCGATAATGGCAATGATGGTCACCTGTATAACGCTCTGTATCGCGGCGGCGAGCATCTTGCCCATGGGGATTGCGGCCCGGGCAATGGGTGCGGCGAGCATCTTGTTCAGATAACCGAAACGCCGGTCCCAGACCACACTCATTCCGCCGAAGATGCTGCCAAAGAGAGCGGTCATGACCATGATTCCCGGGGTCATGAAAACCAGATAATTATCGACGCCAATCATTTTGGCCGCAAATGGATTGCTGGTCAGCCCGGTCAGAGCGTTGCCCAGAAAGAGAAGCCAGATCAGCGGCTGGACTATCGTCATCAGGATGCGGGCTTTCTGGCCGAAAAACTTTTTCAGTTCACGCCAGCAGACCCAGTAGATATCGCCAAGACGTAATCCCGCTGAAATTTCTTTCGTCTGATATAGTTCCGTGTTCATCTGCGTGCCCTCCTCATTGCAACCATCTGTCTCTGAACAGCCTCTTTTCCTCCCGTCGTTCCATCCCGCAGGCCCCGACCGGTATGGGATAGGTAAACATCATCCAGCGTAGGCCTTTTCAGGGTGACAGATTCAATTTTTACCTTGTTATTCTGTGCCACTTCAAATATTTGTGGCAGCAGGAAATCACCGTTTTTGGCCACTACAACGTGTTCTTCATCACCGCGCCGTGAGAGTTCCTTCACGTCGGGCAGCGCCTGCAGTGCCGCCAAGGTTGCCGCAGCCGCCGCCTCGGAAGCGCCGGCGAAACGGAAGAAGATCACGTCGCCGCCGAGCTGATCTTTCAGGGCCCCCGGTGCATCGATGGCTTTGATCACTCCGCGGTCGATGATGGCGATACGGTCGCAGAGAGCATCGGCCTCATCCATGTAATGGGTCGTTAAAAAGATGGTCATCTTATTATCGCTGCGCAGCTGCTCGATATAGTGCCAGATCTCGTGGCGCGTCTGGATGTCCAGCCCTAAAGTGGGCTCATCCAGAAAGAGCACGCTGGGGCGGTGGATCAGGCCGCAGGCGATATCCAGCCGTTTTCTCATCCCGCCGGAGTAAAATTCCACGCGGTCGTGGGCACGGTCGTTCAGGCCCACCAGTTCCAGAACCTCGTCGATACGGGCGTTAATCTGTGATTTGGGAATATGGTAAAAACGTGCCTGCAGGATCATGTTCTCATACCCGGTCAGGTTATCATCCACGGCCAGCTCCTGAGAGACATACCCTAACTGGGTGCGCACGCGGTAAGACTCTTTGACAATATCAAGACCGTTTACGATGGCGCTGCCGCCCGTGGGCCTGATCAGTGTCGTCAACATCATGATCGTCGTTGATTTGCCGGCCCCGTTGGGCCCCAAAAAGCCAAAGATCTCCCCGCGTTCGATCTGAAAGGAGATCCCCCTGACGGCCTCGATCCCGCCACGGTATGTTTTCTGCAGATCGGTAACCGCAATGGCCGGATCAGTTGTCTTCATTGGTCTCATCAGTATCTACCTCCCCCGGATTTATTGTTGATGTCGATGGATCTTCTGTTGTAACCTCGTTTTCCGAGTTTAATGCCGCCATATTCAATTGCGACAACCTCTCCATGGCTTCAACGATAAATGCGCTGACCTTACGTGCCGGCATGATGGAGAGGCCCATTCCTTTTGGCCCTTGAAAAACAAGCAATTTTTCACCGGGTTGCAGCTCCATCTCTTCCCGGGCCTCCCGGGGGATGACAATCTGTCCTCTCTCCCCCAGCGTTACCGCGGCATAAAATTTGTGTCGTGGTTTGCTCATGATTTTCTCCTTTTTTGGCAGCTCCGTTGTCTGTTAGACATTTTACTGTTTCTTCTCCCGGGCCCCAAACAACAACATTCAGACATAACATGGAAATATGTTAAATCATATTGATATGATTGTCAATCCTCGTGTCAAGGGGACCGGTCCCTGACATTATTTTTCGGGAAGATGACTTCAATTTAGGGGAGATTAAAAAGAAAAAGAGTAACGGGGTATAGGCGGGCGTTGAAGAAAGGGGTTGAAGAAAGGGGGAAGGAGGATATGCCTTCCATATTGGTGCCGTAAAAAGATATAGAGCAATAAAAACGTTTTAAGAGCTGAGAAGGGGCAGGTGGAAGAGGGAGGGGCATACGGAACAGTCAATGCTGAAAAAGCCCGGTGGCTAAGGGAAAAGTGGGACGGGTGCATGGAGTCAGGCCAAGAAGGTGCCCGGGGCCGGGTCGGGAATATCAAAATGAGTTAAGCGTGATCTGTGATTGTGATCATGATCAACTTTTTTTGGTCAACATGAATTTACATTGGGGATGATTGCTGCATCCCACAAACCTTCCATATTTGCTTTTTCTCTTTACCAACCTTCCTCCACACAGGGGGCATTCCCTATTTTTAATTTTATTTCTGTTATATTTATTTTCTTTGATTCTGGCTACATGGTGTTGCCTTTCCGTCTTATCATCGGTGTTGGCGGCAAGAATAACTTTTGATATTATCTGGGGGAGATATTTCTTCTGGTGTACATTTTAATTGTTTTAAGAAGATTGATACTGTAAACAACATGTGAGGTAACATTTAGTTTCTTGAAATCTGCTCTCGAAGTAAAAACAACGATAGGTATATATTTAATGGAAGGAAAATGATTTCCCGGTAAATTTTGCAAAGACTTCACATGGCCTTTATTCTGCAAAATCGGATTGTAAAACCGATATTTTTGTTTTCTGGAGATCACCTGAGTCCATTTGAAGTCGTTCTCGCTCCCGTAGATCGCACCTTTAAAATTCTTGGTTTCAATGACGAAAATTCCATATATGGATACGATAATATGATCAATCTGTGATGTCCTGTCGGCAGTGGATGGATCGGACGGGTCGGGCAGATCGCCGGATGGAATCATGATGTCGTTTAGCACTTTGTACTTGCCGGTATCCAAAAACATCAGACATATTGAAATCACCAGCTCTCCCAAAAACCCTTTTACCATCGGTGATTTAAGGAATGCAATGAGTGCGACAGTCAGTAATGGTAAAATAAAATAATATAGAATAAAAATCATCATTTACAGTTTATCTCTTTTTGGCTTAATATTCTAAATCATACCATATATTTCACATTTGGTCAGATTTGATATTCGACCGCCGTTGCATTAATATCAAGATATACATTAGTAAATAAATCGGGGGGAGTGGAGCATGGATAAAAAGAGATGGCTTTCCATATTTCTGTTAGGATTTGCCGGCCAGATAGCCTGGGCTGTAGAGAACCAATTTTTCAATACTTTTATGTACGACCGCATTATCCCTGATCCGCTCTACGTCTCCATCATGGTTGCCTTCTCCGCTATAGTGGCTACCATAACATCTATTCTGATGGGTGCCCTCTCCGATAAACTGGGCCGCCGGAAGCCTTTTCTGTTATGCGGTTACCTGATTTGGGGCGTATCCATTGTCATCATCCCCGGAGCCGAGATTATTAAACCGGCGCTCCTGGCCGCCTGGGTGCTCATATTGTTGGACGGGCTGATGACTTTTTTCGGTTCTACTGCCTATGATGCAGCGTATAACGCCTATATGATTGATGTCACCACCAAGAAAAACCGGGGCCGGGCGCAGGGTCTCCTTGCCGTGGGAACGGGACTGGCCATCTTGTTGACCTATGGCCTATCAGGGGTGGTTATTGATAATTTCGGTTACTACTATTTCTTCGGCGGGGTGGGGTTACTGGTATTTGTCCTGGGCCTCTGGGGCGGAATATTGGTTGATGATCAGGTTACACCTGTTTCCGCTGTATTGCCCGGGCGGGATACCATCTGGAAAAGAATTGCCGCCACATTTCAAAGCAACTTTATCCGCAAGCAGAAAAATCTTTTCCGTGTTCTTTTAGCTATGGCCTTGTGGGGGATGTCCTTCAACGTCTTTTTCCCTTTTCTGCTCATCTATATGAACCATTATCTTGAGCTTAACCTGACCCAGTCCACGCTGCTTCTGTTTCTGGCCATCTTCATCGGCGGCGTGGCTCTCTCCTTCCCCGCCGGCATGTTAATCGATAAGATCGGCCGGAAGAAGGTTGCTCTTACCACAGTGATCATCCAGTCCGCCGCTCTGTTCATCTTTGCTTTAACGCACAACCTGATCCTTCTTGGGGTTATGGGGGTAGTTGCTTTCGGGGCGGGAAATATCTGGACAATTGCTACGGGAGCCTGGAGCAAAGACCTCTTCCCTGAAGAAAAACGGGGAGAGTTTGCCGGTTATATGACCCTTTTCAATGTGGCTTTTACCATGATTCCCGGGCCGATTATCGGCGGAATCCTCTCCCGCCTGTTTGGCATCAAGACCATCATTGACGGTCAGCCGGCCTATATCCCCACGCCTATCATCATTATAGTGTCCGCTTTCTTGATGCTGCTGGCGATCCTGCCTCTGTTGAAACTGGAGGAAACCGGGCCGGAGGCGTCGGAGACCGGCTTGAACGAAAAAGTGCAAGCGGAAAATTCTTGACCACATCACCATATGGGGGCATCTACCTTCTGACATGATCTGCAAAATAATGGCAAGCCGCAATAAAGCGGCCACATCGTACCGGCCATCACTTAAACCGCCGAACTGATGGCATTTTGCACATATTATTGTATATTGTAGGATCATGGCGAGTATTGACATGATGGGCAATTATTGATACAATTCCAAAAGTATTCGGATAGTTTGGGCCGGCGCTTTTTTTATGGCGATTGCCCCAATCAAATGTGGGTGGTTGATGTGGTTGATATTACGCGGCATGCCGCCGACATGAGGTTGGCTTTACCCGGTAATCATAATGGATATCTTTTCACCGCAGCGGCCGGATGGTCTAGGGGTGTGCGGGCGGTAGCCGATCCGGTGTAAACGCATTGGATATGGTTTTTCGAAACGTAGACCCGGCAGTGGCCTGATTACATTGAATCAGGAGGCAAATGATGAAGCTGATACCGGTAGAAAAGGCGGTAGGTACGGTCATATGTCATGATATGACTCAGATCATACCCGGGGAATTTAAGGGTCGAAGGTTCAA
>JBASYW010000266.1:0-2884 GCA_049277715.1 Dethiobacteria bacterium
GGCGGAGAGTGTTACCGCCGAGCATGCCGGTTTTCCTTTCCTGCCCAAAAAAGAACCAATTCCATGTTTACCGTTGACAACCCTGGAGGACCGTAAGGAAGAGCTGATTTGTCTCCTTGAAAGCAATATTACGGTGGATGAGCTTGTAAGCCTGTATCTCAGGCACCGTGAGGAAAACAACCTGCTCATTTCCGTGGAATATTTACAGGCGGCCTTTACCAGGGCTGATAATCCCGAGATCAAAATGGTTCTCTGTGCCGATCTGGTCATGATTTACAGGGAGCTTG
This sequence comes from Dethiobacteria bacterium, assembly GCA_049277715.1. Lineage (GTDB taxonomy): Bacteria > Bacillota > Dethiobacteria > DTU022 > PWGO01 > JAAYSV01. The sequence continues at coordinate 288 of JBASYW010000266.1, forward strand.
GCAGATACTCGGAAGCCGGTGAATTTATCGCTTCATTTCTGATTGAAAATGGTCATTTGCTGGAACCATCAGTTTTGGAGCACTTTAACAAGCTTATAGTTTACCTGAAATATCTGGATAAACTATTACAGAAAGTCGCTCTTTCCGGAATTCCATATTCCGAGTTACCGGAATCAACAAAAATGCAGGCCAAAAACATCTTGAGAAATGAAGTAATTTATCTTTAAAAAGGAGGAGTAAGTATATGAAACGAAGCAAGGAACTTGTAGGTATACCGATTGTTAGTATTACCGAGGGTATCCGGGTTGGGGCCGTAAAAGGTTTACTGATCAACCCCTATGAAAAAAATGTCGAATTTTTATTAATTGATGAACCGGATGCATCTGCGGAACTGAAAGGAATCTCTTTTCTATCAACGGAGGCTATCGGAGATTTTGCAATTACGGTGGAGAGTAGTTGCGGAATTATTGATTTATTGAAAGTGAATATTTTAAAGGACGTGGTAGATATCGGTCTGGATATTTTCGGAACAAAGATCATTACCAATAAAGGAGCATACATCGGAGATACCACCGAATACTCCATCAATCTGAAGGATGGATCTCTTGCTGAATTTTTCTACCGTACGGAAGGAGACGATACCGAGCATTCGATCTCTGCGGAACATGTCATCACCATCGGGAAGGAAGCCCTGATCATCGACGATTCCGCTGCCGTGGAAACATCACCACCCCCAAAAAACAAGCAGAAAGAAAAGGAATCAAAAATGACGCCGCAGGAGGAGTTGCGAAATTTTAAAGGGGGAGATGAAAGAACATCCGCTTTATCGGAGGAGACAGATATTGCCATGGATCAAGTGATAGCAGATGATGAAGACGAATTGATGGAGGCATTCGTCTCGTCTGATTCAGCCGAAAAAGAAGAAGTTCAGGATCCCATCACCGTTGAAACCGCTGAAATCGTTGAAGAAATCGTTGAAGAAGACGATCCCTCGGATCAAAAAACAAGCGTAAAAGATGAGGACACAAAAGATCAGGAAAAAACACTTTCCAAGTTGGTCCAGCAACAGAGACAGTATGTACTCGGTAAAATATTGATCAGAGATATAAAAGATGAAAACGGGGAGATACTGGCCAAAGAAAATGAAAAGGTAACCGATGAGGTATTTTACCGTCTTTACAATGCAGGGCCACAAAAAATCGTGGAAGCGATGACCTATGTAAAAGATTAATACAGAGTATTGGCAAACCATTCAATTTCAAGGTATTTAGCCGGATGAATTTAAATCGATTATACTTTTTATTAATTGTACTTCTCCAGGCTCTTATCTTTGTGTTTGGAGGCCTCAGTGCTTCCATGTATGGGGGAGATAAAGATATACTCGGCCGCGGAATTATTATTTCCGGCATTCCCGCGAGTGGCTTTTCCTTAAGTGAAGTAAAGGAGAGCCTGGAGAAAGAACTTTCCTTGCCATCCAGAATCGTTTTTGTCTGGAAGGAAAGGGAGTTTGCTATATCTATCGATGCTGGAAATATCTCCTTTAATTTCGATCAGGCCATCAATGAAGCGTTCCGGACAAAAAACGTTTTCCATGAAATAGCATGGTTTCCTCCCACAATTAATATTGCCGTTCCTTTTACCGTGGCGGACAACTTCCTACGGGAAGAAATCATCAGGATCAAAGCCGCCTTTGACCACCCCCCGGAAGACGCCCGGTTATTCATCCGGGATGGAATCCCGTATCTGGAAGATGAGGCCGTCGGTCTATGCCTGGATATCTCCAGAACCAAGCAGGAGGCCATAAAGCGACTGAACAAGGGCCAAACCATTCACATTCCAATCCGGGCAGATATCGTTGAACCGGAAATAACGGGAACGAGTCTGCCCGATATCAATAACCTTCTCTCCAAGTACAAAACACCTCTGAATTGGGTCCATGCCAATGCCATCAACAATATCCGGATCGCTCTTGATTCTTTAAATGGCGTGATTATCGAGCCGGGAGAAACCTTATCGTTTAATGATATGGTAGGCCCGATTACCGCCGCCCGGGGTTATAAAAATGCGCAGATTATTGAAAACCACGCGGAAACAATAACGGGACTCAGCGGCGGCTTAAATCAGCTCGCGACGACTATGTACCAGGCATCCTTGCACGCAGGGCTGGAAATTATGGAGAGGCATCCGCATACGGGTTCGGTTTTCTACGTGCCACTGGGTCTTGGATCCATAGTTAATTATCGTTCCAGAGACCTGATTATCAAGAATATCTTCAGCCATCCCATCCTGCTGTGCGGATGCATCAATGACACCTCCCTTGAAATATCTTTTTATGGCGCTCCGGGGCCGGAAAGCGCATATACAGTAAAAATTGTTAATGAGATCGTCGAAACCATTGAGCCGATCAGATTTGAGCAGGAGGCCCCCGGTCTGCAGACGGGGCAGACCGAGGTCGTCCAGAAACCCCAAAAAGGGTATCGTGTTAAAGTGTATAAAATATTATTCGAATTTGAGGACAATGACAATAGTGAGATCAAAAGAGAATTAATCTCCGAGGATTTTTATCCGCCTGTTAATGAGATCGTCCGGATCGGCAC
>JBASYW010000267.1:0-10200 GCA_049277715.1 Dethiobacteria bacterium
GGATCTCGATATCATTGAGAATATTGCTGTATTTTTGGAGAAGAGAACCGCATGGGGAAAGGCGCAAAATATCGGTGAACTGGCTACAGAGATCAAAAATAACATCCTTGAGGAACTGGATTACAAAAATGAGGGTCGTAACGCGGAGCGCTTTGCCAATAATTTCAAGGAGAGTTCCGATGTTCTTATTCCTGCGGTATATTGGGAATATACAACGCGCAACGTTCTTTCCCTTGAATTTAAAAAAGGAAGCCAGTTAAATACCATTCTCGAAAATAAAGAAGGGAACAGCCTTGATCGTTCCAGGCTTGCCAACGCTCTGGTTGATGCTTATTTCAAGCAGATCTTTGAGCATGGTTTTTTCCACGGTGATCCCCATCCCGGAAATATATTGATTTATCCTCCGGATAAGGTCATGTTCGTGGATTTTGGCGCGGCAGGTTTTATCAGTGAAGGGATGCGCCATAAATTTCAATATATTCTGCGGGCGATCATCAACGAGGAGACCGGAGAGGTGGCGGAAGGCATTATCGAATTGGGATTTGCTCCCGAAAATGTGGACAGGCAGGAACTTGTTTCCGATCTGGGACGGATTCAGGATAAGTATTATCACACTCCTCTGGATAATATTGAACTGAGCGATATTCTGAAGGAATATGTCAATGTCTCTTACAAACATAACATCCGTTTACCTCGAGAATTTCTTCTTCTGGTAAAAACGCTCGGTACTCTGGAAGGAATAGTTTCCAGGCTTGATCCCGACTACAAACTTATTGATTCACTGAACAATTTCAAGGATACTGCCAACATAGATTTTATTGATGTAAAACAGTTAAGAGATCTCTTTTTTATCTATGAAAAAGCACTGACCCGCATCCCTTCAAACCTGAACAAGATAACCGAGCATGCAGCGAAGGGCGAATTAAAAATCAAGATTGAGATGGTCAACACCGAGAAATCACTGAAGAGTATTGGGAGAATGGCCAACCGTCTTTCTTTCAGCCTGGTTTTGGCCGCCCTGATTATCGGTTTATCTATTTTTATGGACAAACTGAATTTCAATATCTGGCCCGGTTTCTCGGTTATCAAAACCGCATTGGTAACCGTTGTGGCCCTTGGATTTCTGTGGTTGTTGATGATTATCCGTGCGGAGAAATGAATTGGAGTAGAAAACTTATATGAGATCGGAGTATCAATAACGGAGATAATATCATGGAAAATAAATATTACTGTATACTAGATATCGGGGGAACAAAGATACTCGTCGTGCTGGCGGATTCCCGGCAGCGGATTATCTATAAAGAAAAATTACCTACCATGAGCGGTGATACAGTTGATCCGTTGATCGAACAGATCAACGATTGCGTGGGGCGGGCCGCGGGACAGTTAAAAAGAGGAACGGAACTTGCCGGGCTGGGTATATGTATCGCTGCCTTTGTTGATTCCGAGACGGGCGAGCTTTACGGGGCGCCCAATCTTAAAATCAAGAAAAAGATACCGATGAAGGATATTTTGCATCAACGATGGGATATGCCGGTAATTATTGAAAATGATGCCAATGCGGCCGTCCTGGGTGAGGTGAGATATGGCGCGGCGATAGGAGGAAAAGATGCCATATATTTAACGGTGAGCACCGGGGTGGGCGGGGGGCTCTATCTTAACGGACAGCTGTATCGCGGGCATGATGGTTTTGCGGGTGAAGTCGGTCATCTGAAGTTATTTGGTCATAACTTATGCGGTTGTGGAAAGAGAGGATGTCTGGAAAGCATAGCTTCGGGAGGGGCAATGGGCCGTATCGCCCGTGACCGGATATCTCCGGAGATGACCTGTGCAGGCCTCTTTGCAGAGAGCCGTCGGGGAAATAAAGAAGCTTTGCAGATTGTAAATGAGGGCATTGAAAGTTTGGGGTTGTCCCTGGCCAACCTGGTTACTCTTCTAAATCCCGAGTATATCGTTATTGGCGGCGGTGTCTCCAAGGAAGGGGCACCATTGTTGAGGGAGTTACAAAAATATATTGACCAGTATCTGTCACTTCCCCTGTACAACGATGTTAAACTGGTAAGGGCCAAACTTGATCCCGAATCAGGTATATGGGGGGTCTATTCATTGCTACAGGATTTCAGGGAGGATTGAAGATGGTTGTGCCGGATGTCCTTATGCAATTGGCGCAAGCACTGGATCTAATCGCCTTAAAGTACGGAGCGTTGGGCATATCTCTGGCTATGTTTGCAGAAAGTGCAGGAATCCCGTTTGCTTCCGCTCTGGTAATATTGACGGCGGGCAAGATGATCGCTACCGGAAAAGTAAGCTTTATTGTTGCGGTCATTGCTTCATCCATAGGTATTACCGCCGGCAGTTTCTTAAGCTATCTTATCGGGGCAATGGGGCATAGGATCGGAAGGGTAATCAATACCGGTTTATCCAGTAAAAGAATAAAGAAGATACCCATTCAAGAGACCAAGTTTAAAAAATTCTACGATAAATACGGCAAATATTCGATCTTGATGGGGCAGCTATTTGGAACAACCAGGACCTTCATCTCTTTTCCGGCCGGGGTAATGCATATGAATATATTTCTCTTTCTGCTTTATACGGCCTTGGGCGGTTTTCTCTTTAGCATTGCAGCTATAGGCAGCAGCATGGTTCTCAACCAGATCATGAAATTGCTGGTGTTTATAACCCACGAACTTCTGCAGCTTCCTGTATGGGTATGGCCGGTATTCTTTGTTTTTTTAATCTCGCTATATTTTGTTTATCGCCATAACCGCAAGCTGGTGCATGGCAAAAAACAATAATAACCATTTGAGAGGAAATTATGAGGTTAACAGTATTGGGGGCGTTTGGCCCCTATCCGCCTGCCGGCGGAGCCTGCTCAGGTTATTTGCTTGAAAATGATGGTGACAGGATCCTGATTGATTGCGGTAACGGTGTCCTGAGCCGCCTTCAAAAATATTTGGCGCCATGGGAACTTGATGCCATCGTGATTTCTCATCTGCATAATGATCATATCTCCGATTTATTTATTCTGCGTTATGCTCAGTTATTGGCGCAAAAAAGGGGAGATACCGATCAGGCACTTGATCTTTACCTCCCAGAAGGCCCGGAGGAGGAGGTCTCTCGTATTCCCGGCGGGGATGGCTACAGGATGATATTCATCAGACCGCAACAACTTGTCCGGATCAGGTCGTTTTGCATCTCATTTCTTCCCACGATCCATCCCCTTCCCTGCCTGGCGATGAAGATAGAAGCCGGAGAGAAAAAGCTGGTTTACAGTGGCGACACTGAATATTATGATGAATTAATTTCTTTTGCGCATGGCTGTGATCTGTTTCTCTGTGAAGCCAATTTTCAGGAAGAGGACTTGCTGGCATCCCGTCCCAACCACCTTTCGGCATCTCAGGCCGGGAAAATAGCCCGGGAAGCCGGGGTAAAAAGATTGCTATTAACCCACCTTCCTCCCGATCGGCCTCTGGCCCTGTCTGTAAAGGAAGCACGCCGGGAATTTGCTTCCGCCGAGCTGGCCGTAGAAGGGCAGCAGTATATCATCTCCTGATTACTTCATGACCAGTACCCGTATGCTTATACAACCTAGCAATGAAGTCAAGGCAAAAGAAGCCGAGTAAGCCCAGACTGCACCGTTTATGCCGACGGCGGGAAGGGCAATCAGGAAATAGATGAGGATAAGCCCCAAAGATGTCCCGATAAGATCATTCAAGACGGCAATTCCCGGATGGCCGAGCCCATGTAATATCGAGGCGGTTGTATATTGCATATAAGCGAGAGGGGCTCCCAGGGAGAGCATGGTGACCAGAGGCGCTGCGGAGGGGTTGCCATAAAATATAGAAGTCAGCACGGGGGAGAAGAACCTGAAGACCAGGGAGACGATCAGCCCCATGGCCAAGGTGCCCCATAAGGAAAGCCTGATGATATTGATCAGGTTGTTTTTTTGTTTTAATACTGCGGCCTGTGCTACGTATGGAACCAACACCGTATTGAGGGGTAATATAAAAACGGTAGGTAAAAAAAGAAGCGGCAAAGCCATCCCTGAAAGCTCCCCAAAAAGAATGATGGATTCGGCGGCATTGAATCCCGCTTCCTGCAAACGCGCGGGGATGAGCAGAGATTCCAGCACATGGGTAACCGATCCGCTGATACGCAATAATACCAGCGGCAGTGAGAGGGCCACCATCTCGATCTTGATCTGCCGGTTCAAATTTATAGGCTGACTTGCTCTGTATGGATTCGTCTTCCGGAGATGGAAACGATTGTACAGGAGTAAGATCAAAAAACCGATGATTTCACCGCAGACAATGCCGCCGGCGATACCGCATATTGCATATTCCAGACCGAGAGGCATCAACAGATATACACCGATCAATCCAAAAGCTACCCTGAAAATTTGTTCCCCGGCCTGAGAGACGGCCGTGGGGATCATTTTTTTGGTACCCTGGAAATAACCTCTCAGTAGCTGAGAAACTCCGGCGAATAATATGCCCGCCGGTATAATTTTCAAGGCGCTCAGCACCCTGCAGTCGGGAATGAAATTGGGGGCGTATGACGAGAGGAGCGGATAGTAAATCATCATGATCAGGAGGGAGGAGATAATAACGGCTTTTATGGCTTTATTCTTGATCAGCATCTGGCTTCCTGTATCCCCGAGAGTTTGGCGATCGGCGATCATCTTGGTGATGGCGCCGGGAAGGCCCAGCCCTGCAATTACAATCATCATCGTATATACTGGAATGATGATCTGAAAAAAACCCAGGCCTTCCGCACCGATAAAACGTGAAAGTATGGCCCGGTTTAACAGCCCCAGGAATCTGATGAACAGGCCGGATAGAGTTAGTATCAGGGTGCCTTTGACTAACGGATGTTTCCACATTATGGGTTCCCCCAACAATCTCTCTGTAATATTTTTAGGTTATCTAATTCCTATGCTTTAACAGGGTGGTTATTATTGATATAATAAAAATAAATTTATGGTCAACGAAAGGAGAATTTAAACAGAATAATGCAGGAAAAAGTCGTCTGGATTGATTTTGAAACTATGGAAAAATTTATGGTCGATGTGTTCATGGGGGTAGGAGTTCCTGAAGAAGATGCGCGTATCTGTGCAGACGTACTGATTACTTCTGATAGACGGGGTATAGATTCACACGGGATAGGACGTCTAAAACCGATCTATTATGATCGCATTAAAGAAGGCATCCAATCGCCGGTTACCAATTTTGAGATTGTCAGAGAAGGACCGACGACGGCGGTAATTGACGGGCATAACGGTATGGGGCATGTAATCGGGAAAAAGTCCATGGAACTGGCTATAAAGAAAGCACAGGAATATGGTATGGGGATGGTTGCCGTAAGAAATTCCACACATTACGGGATTGCCGGATATTATGCTCTCATGGCCGCCGATCAAGGCCTCATCGGTGTAACCGGATCCAATGCCAGACCTTCCATCGCCCCTACTTTCGGGGTGGAGAATATGCTCGGTACCAATCCGCTTGTTTTCGGGATGCCTACCGATGAAGAGTTCCCGTTTGTTATTGACTGTGCCACTTCGGTTACCCAGAGGGGCAAGATCGAGTTGTATGCCCGGGAAGACAGGAAGATGCCTCCCGGTTGGGTGATTGATGTTGAGGGCCATTCCAAAACAGATCCTCACCAGGCGCTGGTGGATCTGGTCGAAGGCACGGCGGCACTTACTCCTCTTGGTGGAATCGGAGAAGAAAACGCGGGCTACAAGGGATACGGTTATGCTACGGTGGTGGAGATATTATCTTCCGCATTGCAGGGCGGTGCGTTTCTGAAGATGCTGCTGGGGTTTGAGGACGGGAAGAAAGTCCCCTACCGTCTTGGCCATTTCTTCATCGCCATAGATGTAAGCCATTTTATTGAGGTTGAATCATTCAGGAAGAATGCCGGAGATATTCTCAGGGAACTTCGCAATTCGAAGAAGGCTCCCGGAGAAAGCAGGATTTATACGGCCGGGGAGAAGGAATATGAAGCTTGGCTGGCCCGAAAAGATAAGGGGGTTCCCGTAGGCGAAGTGCTGCAGAAGGAAATGAAGGAGCTGCAGCAGGAGTTGAATTTACATCAGTACAACTTTCCATTTTAAATAAGTACCAAGTTTATTTATGACAGGAGCGCGATCAATGGTAAAGGATGCTATCTTGTTGGAAAGCGGGACGAATGAAGTTGAGATACTCGAATTTGTGGTGGGAGAGGTCTCTCTGGGTATAAACGTAATCAAAGTCAGAGAGGTTATCAACCTGATGCCCGTTACCAGAACACCGCATGCCCACGAGGGTATTGAAGGCCTGATCAATTTAAGAGAGGAGACCATCCCTCTGATCGATCTGATAACCTACCTGGATTGTCCCGGTGCAGAAGCAACCGATCAGGATAAAATTATCATCGCTGAATTAAACAAATTAAAAGCCGCTTTCCGGGTCAATGAGGTTATCCGCATCCACAGGGTATCCTGGGAGCAGATCCATAAACCCCCGCATGTAATCCAGCTAAACGGCTGTATCATCGGATTGATCAAGATTGCGGAAGGCCGGTTGGTATTGTTGCTTGATTTTGAGAAGATTTTGTATGATATCGAACTTAGCCACTCGGCAGATGAGCTGGGGCCGGAGAAAAATGCAAAGCTGCCCGCCGATAAATGTGATAAACAGATTGTCATTGCCGAAGATTCGCCGACATTGAGAAAGATTCTGACCGATTACCTGCCGCAGATAGGTTATCAGAATTTGCAGGTTTTTGAAAACGGTGCGTTGGCATGGGCGTATCTTGATAATCTGGCTCGTGAGATGAAAGAGAGCTTCCTGGATGAGGTTCAACTGGTAATTACGGATATAGAGATGCCGCAGATGGATGGCCATCATCTGATCAAGAAGATCAAGGCACATTCTTTGCTCAGAAGGTTGCCGACGATCATCTTCTCCTCTCTGATAACCGATGATCTGCGTCACAAAGGTTTTAGCGTCGGCGCAGATGCTCAGGTGAGCAAGCCGGATTTCAAGGATCTCTCCCGAATCATCGGGAAACTTCTTGTTACCGAGGGGTAGTTGTTGTCCATGTCCATACGGCGGTAGTCTGATATCCTGCTATCCGTTTACGCCATAGGTGGCAGGGGTATTCTATTTTCGTGCGGGTATCTTCCGATTTCCATCTGTTTTCTCTCTTTGATATAATGAGGATTGATTTCCAGGGCTCCGGCCATCGGGAATTAAAAGTTGTAGAGAAATGAGAAGTGATCGTTTGAATTATGTGGAAGGATTGCATAGCTATTATATTATCACCCTGGGATGCCAGATGAATGATCATGACAGCGAATTGCTAGGCGGCCTGTTGGAACAGATGGGGCTGGTACCGGCGGCGGATTTCAACGCGGCCGACCTGCTGGTTATCAACACCTGTACCGTCCGCAAAAGACCCGAGGATAAAGTGGCCGCGTTGCTAGGCGAACTGATATCCTGGAAGAAAGAACGTCCGCATCGTATACTGGCTGTGGGCGGCTGTATGGTACAGCAGGATGATGTTGCCGGCCGTCTTGCCCGTAAATTCAAACATATCGACATCCTTTTTGGAACCCATGTGTTGCCGCATCTTCCTCGCCTGATAGAAGCAGTCAGGCGTACCGGAAAGATGATTGTCGAGACGGGCGGGCAGGATCTCGACAGGGAGGGTCTGCCGATCACCAGAAAGAACCGCTATCAAGCCTGGGTTCCCGTAATATACGGATGTAATAACTATTGTTCATATTGCATAGTTCCCTATGTAAGGGGACGTGAACGCAGCCGTCCCCTGCACCGTATTGTCTCTGAAGTTAAAGATCTCGCTCTGGCAGGTTATAAGGAGGTTACCCTTCTCGGACAGAATGTCAATGCTTACGGGAAAGATCTTACCGGTGAAAGCAGTTTTCATCTGCTTCTTGATGAATTGAGCAAGGTAAAGGAAATCAGCCGTATCAGGTTTATGACTTCTCATCCCCGAGATTTTGAAGAGAGGATTATCGAGGTCATTGCCCGCTCCCAAAATATATGCGAGCATTTTCATCTGCCGATTCAATCCGGTAGTGATCGCATGTTAAAGAGAATGAACCGCGGGTACACCCGTGAAACCTACATCCGTCTGGTGGAGACAATCAGGGATTATATACCCGGTGCGGCGGTGACCACCGATTTCATTGTTGGTTTTCCCGGGGAGTCGGAAGCAGATTTTAAGGAAACTCTGGCCTTGATCAGGCAAATAAGATTTGATGCCGCTTTCACCTTTCTTTATTCCGAGCGGCAAGGTACGCCGGCGATAAAGATGGGAGACAAGGTGCCCCCGGAGGTAAAAAGAGAGAGGATTATCACGTTGAATGAGGAGCAACAGAGGATAGGCCTGGAGATCAATTCGAGGCTCCTCGGCTCGGTTATGGAGGTCCTGGTGGAGGGCGTCAGCAAGGGCGATCCTCATAAATTAACGGGAAGAACGCGGACCAACAAGCTGGTTCATTTTACAGGCGACCCGGGGATGGAAGGGCGCCTGATAGATCTGCGCATAGAGCGGGCCAAGACCTGGCATCTTTCCGGCGAACCTGTAAGAGAGAGAATATAGGAGAGATATTTTAACCGGAGGTATTTATACAAGTTGGGCAAGCTTACACCAATGATGGAACAGTACATGTCAATCAAGGAAGAACATCAGGATAAAATAGTGTTCTTTCAGGTAGGGGACTTTTACGAGCTATTTTTTGATGATGCCAAGGTTGCCTCGCATGAGCTTGATCTGGTGTTGACCACCAGAGATACCGATAAAAAAGATCCCGTTCCCATGGCCGGAATCCCCATCCATGCGATCGACAACTATCTGCCGCGCATGCTTGAAAGAGGCCACAAGGTGGTTATATGTGATCAGACCGAGGAGCCTTCCTCAACAGGAGGCGGTCTGGTAAGGCGTGAGGTTACGCGAGTGGTCACCCCGGGAACAGTTATCGAGGAGTCCATGCTCCCTGATAACCATAACAATTATCTGCTCTCCCTGCTTAAAGATACCGATAATTATTATGGTCTGGCGATCACGGATATTTCTACGGGGGGCTTCTGGGCTACGGAGATATCCGGTGAGAATGCCGAAGATCTGATCAGAGCCGAGTGGCAGCGAACAACTCCGGCTGAGGTTATCTGCACCTCATGGATGATGGAAGACAGGGTTGTTTCTGACTGTCGAAAAATCTATGAGAAAACCCTGGTCGAGGAGGTCCCCGACAGGTATTTTGCTCATCGGGAAGCCTTGGAGGCGGTTCTTGCTCAATGGGGAGATACACGGGTGGAAAAGATCGTACTGGACAAGCATCCTCTTGCCGTTTCGGCTAGCGGAGCTCTGCTTACATACCTTAAAACCCTTCAGAAGACAGGTTTGAGGCATCTTAAACCGGTAGAGTTCTATTTTCCCGGAGAGTATATGGTGCTGGACGGGATTACGCGTCGAAATCTGGAACTTACGCAGACAATACGTGAATGTAAAAGAAAGGGGTCGCTTCTGGGCATCCTCGATCATACGTGCAGTTCCATGGGAGGACGTCTGATAAAGAGGTGGATAGAGCAGCCCCTAAAAGAAATCGAGGCCATAGATGAAAGAATTGAGGCTGTAAGTGAGATGTACGACCAGGCCTATTTGAGATCCGGGCTCCGAGCATACCTTGCCAAAATATTTGATCTGGAGAGATTCTGTTCCCGAATCAATTTTGGAGTTGTAAATGCCCGTGATCTTACCGCGTTAAAAGATACATTGAAGCTGTTACCCGAGCTGAAAGCAACTGTAAAACAGGCCCAATCACCTCTTTTAAAAAAGATCGCCACCCGGCTTCCAATCTTTGAAGAATTAACCGCTTTACTCCACAGGGCCCTGATCGATAACCCCCCGCTTACGCTGCAGGAAGGAGGGATAATCCGGGAGGGATTCAACGAGGAGGTTGACCACCTGCGAAAGATCTGCCGTGAGGGGAAGAAATGGCTTCTGGAGGTCGAGAATGAGGAGCGAGAACGGACAGGGATCAAATCTCTTAAGGTAGGTTATAATCGGGTTTTCGGCTATTATATCGAGGTTACAAAGAATAATTTACATCTGGTCCCCCCGGAGTACCATCGCAAACAGACGTTGGTCAACGGCGAACGTTTCATCACCGAAAAATTGAAGAAGATC
>JBASYW010000268.1:0-14733 GCA_049277715.1 Dethiobacteria bacterium
GGTTATAACCGGCCTCCTGTTAACAGTGATTCTTTGGTATGGATCTCCTCGTTACGAAGAGACGGATCTTATCGTCGAGGACCCGTTTTTCTTTGAAGAGCCCCGGGATGGAATCTACGCTATATTCCCCGCCAGGATAGTATTGCCCCTCTCCGGAGAAGAATATCTGCTCTGCCGCCGGGGAACCGATAAATACGGGGAATTATGGGAACTGATACTCTCCTGTCTGCAGGAGAATTATTTTACGGAAGAGAAAAACGGATTCCTCCCGGAACACCCTTTAGCGATAATCTACTTTGATCCGCCCTTCCCGTGGGAAGTTATCGCCAATGCGGCGGAGCAGGCGGATATCTCCGTAGAACGGATGCAGTTTTTCATCAACGACAACGATGGCGAAATGTTCCTCCTCTTGCAGGGAGCGCACGAAGACGGAACGCACGAAGAGCTGGTTCTGAAGACGGCCGAAGATCATTTTCTTCCGGAGATTCAAAACTTGATAGCCGCCATGATCGATGAAGACAACCCCAGGTATCACCTGCTTACCGATGCGTTGTTTGCAGACGGAGACCAATCCGTCCCGGGCGAGGTCCGGATCGAGGGAGATATTTATCTGCCTGCGGAAGATTATCTTCTGCAGGCACACCTTACTTTGGTACGGGAGCAGATAAGGACCGATGAGATGCTAAAAGCGGTCTTTGTAAATGAGAAGCTGGCCCGGAAGATAGAGGAGGCGGATGGGACCTTGATTTTTACCGATGGGGAGAAAGGCCTCCGTATATCTGATTATGTCGAGTACACGGCGCCGCGGCTGGAGAAGGGGATGGCTGCATACTCTTATGCCCGTGCCATCCAGAAGGCCAATGAATATCTGTGTTATTATGGAGGATGGCCCAAAGACCTGTATCTGGTCCACATGTTGGCCGGCAACAACTCCCGGGCCACCCCCCAGCAAGGGGAGACCAGTTATTACGTCGGGTGGTCTTTTTATGCGGATGGTTTGCCGATTATGGGCAGTCCGGGGCGGACGGAGATCAGGTTCAATGATCAGGGATTATATTACTACAAGCGGTCTCTATACCGGCCTTCTGATTTTTCGACAAAAAAAGTGACGGCGGCAGCGGCAACGGAGGCTGTAGCCAAAGCTTTTGAATATTATTATGTTGAAGAGACAGATGTTTCAACGCCGGTGAAATTGAGAGACATATATCCGGCTTACAAGGCCGCCGATGCTCTGGATGGCAACGAGGTCAGGGCTTACCCGGTCTGGGTGGTGCGGATAAACGATGCAACCGTTTATCTGGATCTGGCGGATTTAACTCTTTCGGGGCGGAGTGAACACGATGAATATTTCTAAGGCAAAGACGGTTTTGATTGCTGTATTTTTGGGGTTGAATATCTTTTTGATTTACCACCTTTTTTTACCGGAATGGGGCGGTGCACGAGATGCTTTTACACGGGATGAGTTCCGGAGAATGGAGAATAAACTAACGGAGAATAATTATGAAGTATGCATTTCCATCCCTGAGGAAATGATGAGCAGTTCTTTTTTAACGGTACGGCCGTTGAAAGCCGACGCCGAAAAAATCAGAAAACAGTTCTTTAAAGCAGAAAGAGTAAATAGAATTATCTCAGATGATAAAATTACCTTTGAAGGAGACGGTGAGACACTTGAAATATCAAATAACGGGTTTTACCGTTACTTATTAACAAAAGATAATACAATGAAAGATAATTTAACGGAGGAAATTACTCCTGCCGAAGCAGTTGAAATCGTGGAAGATTTCCTGATCCGCAGAGGGATAGATTTCAAGAACTTGAAGCCTGATATCATGCATGGAGATCCGGCCCAAAGCTGCAAGATGTCCTATTATCAGCTTTTTTCGTGGATACCATTGTTTTCCGGCCACCTCACCGTCACGGTAGAAAAAGGCAAAGTCCGCGAGGTGGAAAGCTGTTTGTTGGAGATTGTTGGCCAGGAAAAAAGACGTGAAATGGAGGTATTACCCGTTACCATGGCCATAATGAGGTTAATAGAGGAAATCGGGCCTGCATATCGAAAAAGAACTATTACAGGTATTGACCTGGGTTTTTACAGTCAAGAATATAATGCCGAGCAATGGGAGGTTCCTCCTGTCTGGAGAATTATAATTGATGGGACGGATATCTATTATGTCAATGCATTTACCGGCTATATTGAACCTGACGGATCTGCGGATTAGATTACATAGCATATACTCTAGGAGGAAGAACATACATGGAAAAACTGATCATCCCCGGGAACCAGATAATAAGAGGAAAAATTAAAGTAAGCGGTGCTAAAAACGCTGCGGTTGCCGTCTTGCCGGCCTCCATTATTCCCGGAGCAAAGGTATATATTGAAAATATACCTGAAATTGATGATGTCTCCACGTTAGTACAGATACTGGAAAGCATGGGGCTGTATATCCGGCGCCGGGGGCGCAATGCACTGGAAATTGATTCCTCCAAAATGTGGCCCGATGCAACCCCGCCTTATGATCTGGTTAAAAAACTACGGGCCTCATCTTATTTTATGGGGAGCCTGCTGGCCCGTTTCAAGCGCGCCGATGTGCCGGCACCGGGCGGGTGTGAACTGGGGCCGCGGCCGATCGATCAACATCTGAAAGGGTTCGCCGCCCTGGGCGCGGATGTCTCTGTCGAGCATGGGATTGTCAAGCTGCGGGCGGAAAAACTCCACGGCGCCAAGATTTATCTTGATGTTGTAAGCGTGGGAGCGACCATAAACATTATGTTGGCGGCCGTTGGCGCGGAGGGAAGAACGGTTATTGAAAACGCGGCCAAGGAGCCGGAGATAGTTGACCTGGCAAACTTTTTAAATGCTATCGGAGCCTCGGTCCGCGGTGCGGGCACCGATATTATCCGTATTGACGGCGTCAAGGATTTTTATTCCGCCTCTCATAATATTATCCCCGATCGTATTGAGGCCGGCACTCTTCTGATGGCGGCCGCCGCTACGGGCGGGGATCTGCTGCTCCAGGATGTTATCCCTACCCACCTGGAAGCATCTATTGCCAAGCTTAAGGAGATGGGCTACAAGATCTCCACGACCCTCGATACGGTCGAGATCAAAGGAGCTGCCGAGCTGACCCCGGTTGATATAAAAACTTTCCCCTACCCGGGCTTTCCTACCGATTTACAGCCGCTTGGCATGGTCGTGCTTACGAGGGTGCCCGGGACCAGTATTATTACGGAAAATGTATTTGAAAATCGGTTCAGGCATGTAGATGAACTTAAAAGGATGGGGGCACGCATCAAGCTGGAGGGGAGAACGGCAGTAGTTGAAGGCGGAAACAGGCTTACCGGTGCTCCGGTCAAGGTGACCGATCTGAGGGCCGGTGCGGCATTGATCGTTGCGGGGTTGATTGCCAAAGGGGAGACGGTCCTGAGCGGAGTGGAACATATTTACAGGGGTTATGAAAACATTGAAGAAAAATATGCGGAAATAGGAGTTCAGATATACAGACGTCGTCATAACAATCGTAATAAACAGATAAAAAGAGTTTAGATTATGCAGATTTGGCTGGTTCGACATGCTTCTACATCTGCTCAGGAGGAAGGCCGCTTGCAGGGGCAGATGGACTTTCCTTTAAGCAACAGAGGGAAAAAAGAGGCGGGGAAGCTGGCGGCACGGTTAAAAGAGGTGGAATTTAGCCGTATATTCAGCAGCACCCTAAGAAGAGCCAGGGAAACGGCGATATTAATTGCTCAGGAGAGAGAGAGAGAGCTTGGAATAAATTGTCTGCCTCTACTCAGGGAATATGGCTGGGGTGCTTTTGAAGGATTAACCTGGGAAGAGGTTGCTTTTATTTATCCGGATCAATATCGGAAGATGCAGAAGAATTACTGGCGCACATATATTCCCGGAAGGGAAAGCCGCCGCGGGTTTATCTCCCGCATCAAGGCGCTGGGTCGGCGAGTTGATCTCTTTTCCGGTACAGAAGATGCGATATTGTTTGTCACTCATGCACGCCTGATCAATGCATTTATTACCTACATGATCGGGGAAGACCTGAATCAAAGATGGGTTTACTCCCCACAATCGGCATCTATATCTGTTTTAGAACGGAAGCCTGCCGCCCAAAATTTCAGCTTGATTAATTTTAATGATTGTCGCCACTTGATTTCATAAACATTTTATTTTATGGTTAGCGTACAGATTTTGTTTCAGGATTATGGAGGTGCAAAACGGTGAATTCATCAGATTATCATTTTAATGGATACGATTATCCGGAAAAAAGAAGGAAATCGCCTTCTCTTCTGGCTGTTCTGATCATGGCTGTTATCGGGGCGTTCCTGGGGTGCCTGCTGTATGCGGCCATCTTCAAGGAGGCCAAAGAGGCACCGGGAAAACAACAAATTCCGGAGAAAATACTGCCTGAATACCAGCATACCGAAATTGTCGGCGCGGTAGAGAAGGCAGCTCCTGCCGTGGTGGGTATCAGCAATTCGGTTAACGTCAGCAGGGTGGGTGCCCGGATGTTGATTGAACAGGCATCGGGGTCAGGGGTGATCATAGATGCACAGGGGCATATCGTTACCAACCAGCATGTCATCAACGGTGCGGAAAAGATCGAAGTGGTATTTTGCGACGGTCGGACGGTCGATGCTCAACTGGTTGGAGAAGACGTGTTAACCGATCTGGCCGTGGTTAAAATCGACCCCGGCAATAACGAGATCAAGCATGCGGCCTTATCCGATTCTGACAAGGTTCACATCGGTGAGACGGCGATTGCTATCGGCAACCCCCTGGGCCTGGCATTTCAACAGACAGTAACCGCCGGGGTTGTCAGCGCCGTAGGTAGGCAGGTTCCCATCCCGCAGAGCCAGTATCGGTATACCTATATCCAGACAGACGCCGCCATCAACGAGGGCAACAGCGGAGGACCTTTGATCAATCTGGCCGGGGATATAATCGGTATAAATTCGGCTAAGATCAAGGATACAGGGATCGAGGGGATGGGGTTTGCCATACCGAGCAACACCGTGGATAGAGTGGTTGAGGATATTATCAGGTACGGCAAGGTTAGGAGGCCCTTTATTGGCGTCTATATTCAGGATCTTGCCGAAGCAACGGGAAAGAGCACCGATCGGGGTGTTTTTGTTCAGGAGGTAAGTGCAGGAGGTGCCGCCGGGGAGGCGGGCGTCAAGGCGGGCGATGTTATTGTGGCCGTTGATGATCGGCAGATAAATGTTACGGCAGAGTTGTTTGATCGGCTTTTGAATTATGAACCCGGCGAGGAGATAACTGTAAAGATACAGAGAAACGGTGGAGAGAAGGACCTGGTCATCAAACTTGGAGAGATGCCGGAGCAGCCCTAGAGCGGAGAGAAGTGGTCTTAAGAAAGAGGGTCAAGGTAATCGGTGAAACCTGGACGGGCCATTTTAATTTTTATCGACGGAATCGGGCTTGGGGAACAAGATGCACGGAGCAATCCGTTTGTTTTTACAGAAACTCCGTATTTATCCCGCGCTCTGGGAGACAAACCGTTTTGCCGCGGAGCGGAAGGATTTCACGGGCCTAATCTGGGACTTCTCGGCCTCGATGCCACTTTAGGCGTTGCAGGTACCCCACAGAGTGCCACCGGTCAGGCAACGCTCTTTACCGGAGAAAATGCGGCGGCGTTGGTGGGAAGACATATCAACCGCTATCCGAATGCAGAGCTAAAAGAACTGCTACGGGACAAGGGCGTTTTCTCTCAACTCATTGATGCCGGGTTAAAGCCGACATTTGCCAATGCTTACCGCCCCGAGTTTTTTAATGATCTGGGGAGAGGGCTTACGCGTTCATATTCTTGTTCAACATGGCTTACTTATTTTGCGGGATTGCCTTTCAGAACCCTGGAACAACTAGGACAGGGGCGGGCCCTCTACATGGACATTACCCACCATTATCTGGACAGGATGGGATATCCTGCAGAGATTATCGAGCCGGAAGGAGCGGCCTGGCGGCTGCTTGATCTGAGCCGGGATCATGAGTTTACCCTCTTCGAGTATTTTTTAAGCGATGTGGCCGGTCATCTGGCGGAGAAGCAGCAAGCAGGGGAAGTCGTGGCTGTTCTGGATAGATTTCTCGGCCACCTTCTGGAAACGGCCGACTATGAAGATACGATGCTTATTATCACCAGCGATCATGGCAATCTGGAGGATATCAGCCACAGAGACCACACGCTCAACAATGTGCCGGCATTGATCTTGGGGCCTTCTGAAATTATTGAGAAAGCAGAGAGACTAAAAGATATTGCTGGTATCGTTGGTCTGATCAAAGCTTTTTTTGCTTTGCAAGAATGATGGGCATGGGTGGGAAGGTATAATCAAAAAAAGCCGGGGAAGGTCAGTGTGCTTAAAATAAAAATGATGATAGATGGTTATATCAAGAACAGAAAGCGGAAGGAGACCGATTGTTGAAAATAATTATCGATGCCGATGCCTGCCCCAAGAACGTGTTGCAGATCTGTTATCGGCTCGGGAAAAAATACTCCCGGCCGGTATGGACAGTAGCCAGTTTTAACCACTGTCTGGGAACGGATAACCATATCATTGTTGGGGACGGCTCCCAGGAGGCCGATTTGAAAATAATGAATATCTGCCAACAGGGAGATGTGGTCATCACGCAGGATGGCGGACTTGCCGCGATGGTAACAGGGAAGGGGGTCTTCTGTCTGAGTCCATCCGGCCAACGATTCAAGCCCGCTGTCATCGATGTTCTTCTGGAATTACGTGCGGCGAAGGCCCGTTATCGGCAGGCCGGCGGCAGGACCGGGGGGCCCCGCAAAAGAACCGCCGAAGATGATTGCAAATTTGAGAAAGCGCTGGAATATGAATTAAGAAGCAGTAACAAGGATGAAAGCTCCGCCTCCGGGCCATAGGGTAAGAAAAGGAAATAGATTGTATGTTTTTGTTTATGAAATAAAAAAGGATGTTACCATAAAATTGTTGAATATTATACATAACCATGGAAATAAAGAGGCATCTTGAAAATCAATGATTGACTTAAAAGAACTGGAACAAATTATAAAACAGGCTGTCCGCTCAATGGAGAAGGTCCGGGAAAACATTAGCGAGCTTGGTGATAATATCCGCTTCGAGAAAGAAAAGGTCGCCAGGAATTTGGAATTACTGGATCGGCAGAGCCAGGAGATGGTGGAGCAGATAAACCAGTTGCAGATAAAAGAGAAACAGGCCATGCTCAATCTGATGGAGATCAGCAAGAACTACAATAGTTTCAATGAAGAAAGTTTGAGGGAGGCATACGAGAATGCCAAAGAACTCCAGATTGCACTGGGCCTTATCCAGGAGAGGGAAGTACAGCTGATAGAAAGAAAAAAACAGTTGGAGGATTATTTTCGAAGCCTGGATGAGGCGGTTGACAATGCCGAGCAGGTGTTTATACGGGTAGGGGTAGCTGTGGACTATATTGAAGGGAATTTCAATGGTCTTGGCTTGAAAACCGAGGAGGCGCAACAGAAGCAGGGAATAGGGCTCAAGATTATTCTGGCGCAGGAAGAGGAAAGGAAGAGGGTGGCCCGTGAGATTCACGATGGGCCGGCCCAGTCCATGGCAAACCTGGTTTTGCGCACGGAAATCTGCGAAAAGATACTGGATACCAAACCTCAGGAGGTCAGGGAGGAGCTGGCCGATCTTAAAATAATGGTCCGCAACAGTTTGCAGGAGATACGCAGGATCATCTTCGATTTAAGACCGATGGCCATCGATGATTTGGGGCTCATTGCCACGCTGAAAAGGTACATTGAAGAATACCGCGAAAAGTATCCCTTGAATATCGAGCTGGTTACCTCCGGGGGGCCCATCATCAGGCAGAAGGATCTGGAGATTGCGATTTTTCGCATAATTCAGGAGGCTCTGAATAATACCGTGAAACATGCTCATGCCTCCGATGCCCTGATTAAAATTGATGTTACCGATCAATTGATTTCGGTAATCGTCCGTGATAACGGGTGTGGCTTCAAGCCGGAGGAGAAGTTTCCCGAAGGATCGTTCGGGTTATTGGGCATGAGGGAACGGGTTGAGCTTATCGAAGGCACCCTGGAAATAAACAGCGCCCCCGGCAAAGGGGCGGAAATTATGGTCAGGATACCAATTAAAAAGAGTCATGAAAAGGGATCGGGTGGTGGTTTCCGATGAAGAGTATCCGAATATTGATCGCCGATGACCATGCCCTGATCAGGGACGGACTCAAAAAAATATTGAATATCGAGGCGGGGCTTGAATTTACCATCGTCGGGGAGGCCGCCAACGGGGAGGAGGCGGTGCTGTTCGCCCAGAAGCTGAACCCCGATATTATCCTGATGGATATCAACATGCCTGCATTGAATGGTATTGAGGCGACCAAAATAATCAAAAAAAATAACCCCGAGATCGCCATAATTATATTGACGATCCACGATGCCCGGGAATATATCTATGAACTGATGGAATACGGAGCCTCGGCGTACATATTGAAGGATACCACCGCAGAAGAGTTGTTAAATGTAATCAGAATAGTGGCCTCCGGTGATACATATATTGATCCGCGCATGACCGGCAAACTGATCGGGGCATGGCGCTACAAATCCGAAGGATTCAACATCAAGGATAAGCTCACGGAAAGAGAGCTGGAGATCCTTGCCGAGGTGGCGGCAGGAGCAAACAACAAGGCCATTGCCGAAAAACTGTTCTTGAGTGAGAAGACCGTAAAAAATCACATCACCAGTATTTTGCGTAAACTGAAGGTTAATGATCGTACCCAGGCCGCCATCTATGCCATCAAACATAATCTGGTCGATATATAAGGGTTGGTTTACCGCTTCAGCTTCAGGAGCTACTTTGTACAAGATTCCTCGTTGCGCCAAAGAATTCTCACGCAATGCCTGCACCACGACAAATGAAAGCATTTTCAGTATTCGTGCAGGAGGATAAAAATCATTATCTTCATAGCAATGACAGAAAAATATTTTTATTATCATCCTGAGGAAGTGCCCCCCTGTCATCCTGAGAGAGCGTAAGCGACCGAAGGATCTTAACCACTTTCGTTTCGCTTATATCATCCGGAACGGAATCACCCCGTTCAGGCGTTGTCTTACTGGCCGCCTACCCTTACGTTTTATTTCCAAATTTCAGCTTCATTAAGGACGGAACAAAAGATTATGCATGAAACTATTCGCTCCGCTCAGGATCCTTCGCTACGCTCTGGATGACAAGATAAAAATCAGGATGACAGAAAAAACCGGTGGGACAGGAAAGGGAGTTTCATGCGCCATCTGCACCACGACAAATGAAAGCTTTTTCAGTATTTGTGCAGGAGGATAAAAATCATTATCTCCATAGCAATGACGAACAGTGATCGTGCAGGACGACAAAAACTGCACTCTCACAGCAATGACACAAAAGGAGGTTCCCTCCTAAAAATCTTCTCCCCAAATGATCTATTTAATGAGTCTCCATAGAAAAATAGGACCAAAGTCTCAATAAAAATAGGCAATGGGTATGATTCCCTCCATTGCCAATAAAGGCATGGCGTGCTATTATAAAAATGAAAAGAAAGAAAAAACAGAGGTGATTTATAATGTTAACATTTTTCAAGAATCTGCTTAAGGATGAAAGCGGTCAGGGTATGGTCGAGTATGGGTTGATTCTAGCGTTGGTAGCGGTAGTGGTTATTGTAGCGTTGACATTTCTGGGAGACCAGATCAAGGCGATCTTCCAGGACATCGGCGACAAGCTTAAGCCTAGTGACGCTGGTGGCGGTGGTGTAGATTAAAAGGGAATCGGGCCCCGCCATATCGGCGGGGCTCTGTTTGTTTCAGGGGGTGGGTAAGCATGGGTAAGACTAAGCATAAAAATATCGGAGACAGGGGGCAGGCGCTGGTGGAGATGGCGCTGGTCTTGCCCGTGTTTTTGTTATTGTTGTGGGGGGTGATCGAGTTTGGCCGATTTGGGCATGCTTATCTTACCGTTACTCATGCGGCCAGGGAAGGCGCCCGCTTCGGTGCAGTTGGTTATGATGATCAGGAGATCATGGACGAGATTGATGACTGCACGGTCTCTTTGGAGTCGGACAAAATTACGGTCCGTATCAATCCTCCCCAGGACGAACGGTATGCCGGAGATTCCATCGAGGTGGAGGTTGAATATTCGCTTGTTCTGATGCTGCCGGTTGTGTCCTCGGCATTACCCAATCCTTATCCGGTTACTTTTACAGCAGTTATGAGGGTGGAATAAAAAAAAGGGGGGGGAAACCATGTCAAAATTCTTTCGAGATGGGTTAGGAGATGAACGAGGTTCCATCACCCTTATCTCCGTATTTGCGCTGATTGTAATTCTGGGTATCTCGGCATTGGTGATTGATGTGGGCACGTTTTATATCACCAATATACGCCTTAGCAACGGGGTGGATGCGGCGGCGTTGGCGGGGGCACAGGATCTGGTTGTCGGCGCAACGGAGGCAAGAGCTACGGCGATGGAATATGCTGAAAAAAACGGCATGGATAGTGACAGTATCGATATCTACATAAGTCCTGACCACACATCGATCACCGTAAAGGCCCGGAAGGAAGCCCCCGTGTTTTTTGGAAAAATACTCATCGACGAAGAATCTCTTCTGCTCCGTAAAAACGCCACGGCGATAGTGGGAAATATCGGAGCGATGAGGGGAGTGGTTCCCCTCGGCCTGATAAATCAGGAACTGGTACATGGGCAGAAATACATCATCAAGAACTCCTCGTCGGGTGACTATGATATCGGCCTGGGGGCAGGAAACTTCGGTGCTCTGGCTCTTGGCGAAGGCAGCGGGGCCTCCGATTTTGAACGCAATGTAGCGGAAGGGTATTCGGGGCTTATTTCGGTAGGCGATATTCTTGATACGGAGCCGGGCAATATGTCCAACCCTTCCAAACGGGGAATTGAAAAAAGACTGGCCAAAGCACGGAGCACATCGTTTACCGATGTGCCGAAAGGTTGTCCGCGGGTGATAATTATTCCCATGCTGGAGCCTTATGACAACAAGGATGGAAGGAGAACGGTACAGGTGGTCGGGTTTGCCGCGTTCTGGCTTGATGAGGTTACCGGCCAGGGCAATAAAAGTTATATCAATGGTTATTTTCTGGAGAGAGTCGAGGGCGGGGAGATATCCCCTGACGCAAATGATTATGGGATAAAAGCAGTTAAATTAACGCATTGAGCTTTGAGCCCAAGGAGGGAAGTTAGCGGTGAAATATAGAAAGTACATCTATCTGTTTCTCGCTCTGGTTGCCGCCACAATCTCGGCCGGTGGTATTTATCTGTATCTTTTGGATCTGGAGGCCAAGACCAAGTTGGGCACGGAATATACGGATGTTCTTGTGGCCAAGACCACGATTCCGGCCAATGAGATAATCGAAGAGGATATGCTTGAGGTAATCGAGATTCCTCTGGCTTATGCCCATAAAGAAGCCGGGCAGAGCAAAGAGGGGTTCGTAGACAGTATTACAAGAACCACCATTTATGAGGGCGAGCAGATGTTGGCCGGCAAGATCGTGGTTCCGGGAGATACGACCGATGATTTTCTCTATACGATTGAGTCCGGAAAGAGGGCCGTGGCCATCGCCGTTAACGAAGTGAGCGGAGTGGGGGGGCTGTTGGCTCCCGGCAATTATGTTGATGTAATTGCCACCTGGGAGGTTACATCGGAGCATTATACGAAAATAATTATCCAGAATGTAAAAGTATTGGCCATTAACAGAAGTTATGATCCTTTAAAGTTCAAAGAGGTTACGGAGCAGGCCAATACCGTAACGCTTGAAGTGCTTCCGGAAGTTGCGCCACAGCTGGTCCTGGCGGCACAGAGAGGCAGCGTTCATCTGATGTTACGTTCTTCAGGCGATGATAAGATCGTTCCGGTATCTCCGTGGCATTTTAGCAATTTCTAAAATGTATGGTAAGGGGTAAGTACATAGATGGAGAAAATAAGATTATTAATTGTAGATGATATTGCTCAAACACGAACAGATTTGCAGCGCCTGCTTTATTTTGAGGAAGATCTGGAGGTGGTGGGGGAGGCCGCCA
This sequence comes from Dethiobacteria bacterium, assembly GCA_049277715.1. Taxonomy (GTDB): domain Bacteria; phylum Bacillota; class Dethiobacteria; order DTU022; family PWGO01; genus JAAYSV01. The sequence continues at coordinate 12,079 of JBASYW010000268.1, forward strand.
ACGGCGAGGAGGCCATCGCCAAGGTGGCGGAGCTGCTACCTGATATTGTCTTAATGGATGTTAATATGCCGGTTATGGATGGGATTACGGCGACGGAGATCATATCGCGCACTTACCCCAACGTTGCGGTGGTCATCATCTCTATCCAGGGAGAGCAGGAGTACCTGAAGAAAGCAATGGTCGCCGGGGCGAGGGATTATCTGGTTAAACCGATAAACAGCGAAGAAATATCCAACACCTTGCGTCAGGTTTACGCGCTTGAAAAAGCACGGGGAAAAAATATAATTACGGCGGAAGGAACTGCGGAGCAGAAGATAAAGGAGCCGATCATTACCTTTTTTTCAGGTAAAGGCGGTTCCGGAAAGAGCATCATGGCCGTCAATATGGCCGTAGGGCTGGCTCAGCAGAACAAAGAGGTCGTACTTATCGACATCGATTTGCAGTTTGGTGATATCTCCCTTCTTCTGAATTTATCGGACATAAAATGCATCAGCGATCTGGTCGATGACCCCGAAGGAATTAACGAGCAGACCTTGCCGCGTTACTTGTTGCGCCATAATTCAGGCGTCCATGTTATCAGTGCCTGTTTCTCACCACAGGATGCAGAAAAAATTACGGAGAACCACCTGCGGGAGATATTGGGGGGGCTGGAGAAGAGTTTTGATTATATTATTATCGATACTCCCTGTTCCTTTAATGACCTGACCCTTCTGGCCCTGGAGAAGGCCAATGTAATCATGATGCCGGTTCTGAATGATCTGGCGACGATAAAAAGCACCAAAACGGCGATGAATATCCTCAAGATCCTTGGTCATACAGATAAAGTACGCCTTGTTCTGAACATGGAAGGGGCAACCTATGGCGTGGATAGGGAAGATGTGGAGAAGAGCTTGGGGTTAAAGCTTTATCATGTCGTTCCCAGGGACGACCGGCAAGTCGGATTATCGATCAACAAAGGGATTCCCTTTGTCCTGCAAAAGGTTCCTGCAGAAGTGGGAAAGAGCATCCAGGATCTCTGCAGAAAAATATCTCCCGATAACGACGAACATTCGGAAGAGAAGCAGGAATCCACGCCGCAGCCCAAAAGAAAAGGCCTGTTCGGGAAATTCAGGGCAAGAAAGGAGACCATGTAGATGTCTCTTTTAAAGCGTTTGGAGAAAGCGGAACAGGAGAAACAGAAGGAAGAACATATCAGCGATGAAGAGACAACCGATGCTGTTTTTATGCCCAAAAAAGAGACGGCCAGGAAAGAAGATCCAAACATCAAATTAAAGAACCATATTCATCAGCAGATGGTCGCTACGCTTGGTCAACACGGAAACAGAAGCAGCTCGGAGATTGATGAAGAGCTGGTGCGCAAAATACCCGCCATCGTTGAAGGGATCATGGAGAAAGAGAATATCCAGATCTCGGTGGGTGATAAAAAAAGAATTATTAACGAGATTATCAATGAGTCCATCGGGTTTGGGCCTATACAGCCGCTTCTCAATAATCCGGAGATAACTGAAATTATGGTTAATGGCCCCCATCAGGTTTATATCGAGAAAAAGGGAAAACTTGAAAAAACGGAGATAACGTTTCGTGATGATGATCACGTTATGCATATTATCGAGAAGATTGTTACGCCCTTGGGACGACGTATCGACGAGGGGATGCCGATGGTTGATGCCCGGCTGCCGGATGGTTCACGGGTAAACTGTATTATCCCCCCTCTTTCTCTGACCGGACCGACGATAACTATCCGCAAATTTTCAAAGATACCCTTCACCATAAAGGATTTGCAGGATAAAGGAACACTTACCAAGGAGATGAGCACTTTCCTTGAAGCCTCGGTTCTCTCCCGCCTGAACATTATCGTATCGGGAGGGACCGGCTCCGGGAAGACAACGACTCTAAACGTCCTCTCCTCTTTTATCCCTTCCTCGGAGAGGATCGTCACCATCGAGGATGCGGCCGAGTTGCAAATGCAGCAGGAACACGTGATCAGGCTTGAATCCAGGCCACCCAACATTGAGGGGAAAGGGATGATTACCATCCGGGATCTTGTCCGGAACTCATTGCGTATGCGCCCGGAGAGGATCGTGGTTGGTGAGGTAAGGAGCGGGGAGGCGCTCGATATGCTTCAGGCGATGAATACGGGGCATGACGGTTCCATTACCACCGGACACGCCAACTCCCCGCGGGATATGCTTTCCCGGTTGGAAACCATGGTTCTGATGGCGGGGATGGATCTACCCGTACGGGCAATCAGGGAGCAGATTGCATCGGCGATAGATCTTATCGTCCAGCAGACACGCATGAGAGACGGGAGCAGGAAAATTACCCATATTACCGAGGTCCAGGGGATGGAAGGCGATGTAATTATCCTTCAGGACCTGTTTGTTTACGATCAAACAGGGGTTGACGCGGAAGGCAAGGTAATGGGCACGTTCAGGCCTACCGGTATCCGGCCCAAATTCATGCAGAAGCTGGAAGCTCAGGGCATAAAAATCCCGTTGGAAGTTTTTGCCCCCGAGATCTGATGCCGGAATGAGGTGATTTGATGTTCGACACAAGGCAGAGTGAGATGGGTGTACTCATTATTGCTACATTTGTTTCCATTTTTTTCTTTCTGCTCTCTCTGATAAGCTTTCGCTCCATGGAGCGGGACAAGGT
>JBASYW010000269.1:0-10590 GCA_049277715.1 Dethiobacteria bacterium
CTCTAAAATATTTTGCCACAGAAAAGTACTTGACTGGATTCGGCGGATACGGACATGATGATCCCGTAGAAGACCAACTTGCTTTAACCGGCCAACCCGGGATTCAAAGTCAGGCATTCAACCAGAGCGTCCCTCCAACAGGGCAGACTCTTTGCTCCCGTCATATAGGGCAGGATGGCGCTCTGAATGACATTGTTCAACGGAGCAATCCGTTTGGTGCCGGTCTCATGAAGGAGGCCGATATCCAAACCACCCTCCTCCAGCACGGCGGCGGCAAATTGATAATGCGATGCATAGCCGGTGTTGCCCACATGATATGTCCCGTAACTATCGGTAATGATAAGAAAATTAACGATCTCGGCGACATGAAATGACCAGGTCGGATTGGTAAACCTGCCCGGATCTATGTAAATTTGCTCTCCTTTGGCGGCCATTCTCCAGATCGTGGTTAAAATATTTTCTCGCCCGCACCCGTTGTAGCCAAAAAGAGGGGGAACTCTCAGTATGTAATATTTTTCAAGAATGTTTCTTATGTAATGTTCCGCCCAACACTTGCTCCAACCGTAAACAGAGTTCGGGTCGGGAGAATCAAACTCATAATATCCCTCACCTTTGGTCCCGCTAAAGACCAGATCACTGCTGATATACACCACCTTCGCGCCGTTTTGCGCCGCGGCCTGGGCAACATTGCGTGTTCCAAGCGCGTTCACCTTGAAGGCCTCCCGGGGATTATCCTCACAGTATTTCTCGTCCCTGCACCCGGCAAGGTGGATGATTATCTCCGGTTTAAAGGCCCCGATAATCTCCGCCACTTTCTCTTTTTCGGTCACCGGAAAATCGTTTCTGCCTCCCAACCCCCGGCAATTGTTGTTTACTGAGAGCACCCTCATCATCTCGGATCCCAAAAAACCATTACTTCCCGTCACCAAAACTTCCAACTTTCCCTACTCCCTCCCCACCAGATGAATCACCAATATTAATCCCTGGGGACAAATTGAAATTTATAATTTATATTGATTATTCTGCTTTGATATCAGCCAATCCTTTAACCGCAGCAATCCTTTTGTTGCCTTGCCTGGCTTTCTATTCCTTTACGTCCGCAAAGCCAACCTTTTCAAGATATCTTTTTAGGAAAGATAAAGGCATCTTTGAATCCGGCGTTACGGGCTTTATCAAGGCATCGTCGTGCATTTTCAAGATAAGCAAATGCACCGACCTGGACCGTATAGAGCAGGCTTTCCTCCGTCTTGCTCCCCCTCGACTCGGCGTCATCGGCCTTCGGTCCTGCCGGTAGCTTGATAACCGTATCTGCTTTCTTCTCGTTTGCATCGGAATCTCCGCCCGAAAGATATTCACGGATACCTGCCGCCACCCCGCCGGCCAGAGCCTCAATAAAGGGCGGCTCTCTCCATAAACGCGCCTCCCTTTCATGATCGATGAACAGAGACTCAATCAATACCGCCGGCGTCCGGTTATAGCGGAGCACATGGAAGGCTGAATATTTCCGCCCCCGATCACGGATCTCCCATCGTGAAAGAACCGCCATTACATTATTATGTACGGCATTGCGCAGCCGCACCGACGGGTCTTTCGCCCCCAACCCCTGATAGATGTATGATTCAAAACCGTGGCCGCCGCCCGCGTTAACATGAAGCGATACAAAAAGGTCGGCCTCCGCACGACTGCACATCGATACCCTGTCTTTCAAGGAAACAAAGATATCACTCTCTCTGGTCAGCAAAACCTTGATCCCATCCAATCTTGCAGCCACTTTATGCGCCAGATTCAAGTTAAGATCTTTCTCTCTGAGCCCCATGGCCACCGCGCCGGGGTCACGCCCCCCATGGCCGGGATCCAACACCACTGTAAGTTTCATTCCTATCTCCTCCCATCTGTTTTGTAGTTGATGCTTTGCACTGCTGTGTCAGCATCTTTTTTTTAATTTTTTTTGCGGCGTGTTGCCGCCATGCCTCCTACATCTGCGAACGTATCGCTTCAGATAAAGATCTGATACTTTCGGTCAACGTTTCCAGTTTTCCTTCCAGGCGAACGAGCAGATAGATACTTATGGCCACCGGAAAACCCAGATTGCCGATCAATACCAGTACATCTTCCATACGTATTTATCCCCCCTTCCTTCTATTGATCATCGTTGCCGCCGTGCGGCAACCGTAGACCGTCGGCCAATGGCCGGAAATATTTGATCCTTCGATCATTCTCTTTTCTTTTTTAAAAACCCGGGGAAAGTGCCGCGGAGCACATCGCACAAACCGAACCTTCCGGAAACACTTTCCCACGGGTAATCATGACTAGAACTCGGCGATCGTCTCGACCTGACGGTCAACAACCTGTGCTCTTACCTTGCTGATAATATCGCCCCCGGCAGTATTAAAAACATTGGCGCTCAATACTTCATCCATGGCCGCCGTTACTTCAGCAACCTCCAGATCTTCCAGAGGATCCGCCACGGATATGGTTACGTTACGGCCCTGGGCATTATGAAAAATCATCTGCAGTGTTCTGCTCAACCTTTACACCTCCTTCCCCCCTGTGGGGTGTTTTCCCATTTTTACTCCCGGAGAATCGGCTATTCTGCGAACAGCCTGGTCTCATCAACGCGAACCACCTTTTCCAGCTCGTGAACCTGCAGAGTGGAGAAGTTCTGCGCAAGATTAAAAATGCTTTCGTTCTCTGCATCGGTCTTGATATTTGAGTAGGTGCGGGTCCTTAAAACAGGCTTGCCCTCGTCGTCATACCCCTGTATCAAAACCATCTGCAAACGGGTGGTCGTCATTTCAGTACTAACCGGCATCTTTTCACCTCCTTTTAACAACTTTGAGTGCACCCTCCTCCATGGATTCAGCCCCATTTTAGTCCCATTGATCAGGAACGACAAAAGACTGTTCTCCAGAAACGAAGTGTCCGCCGGCTATCAGTGGGCATACCGGTAAGAGGAACCGGCATGTATTTGCTGAAAAGTATCAGATTGCTGACGCTCCGATGAAGAATAATACCAATATTTACAACAAATTATTTTGCCGCAAAATGGCAATGCACTAAAAAAATAACCGAGACCCGAAAATCGTAGATAACGGCCTGGTCTCGGCTTTTCAAGGGGATTTTTATCAAGAGGTTTTTACCGGAAGTATGCTTGGTTCTAGATGGCGAAGTTGTGGCGGCCGATTTTTTTAATCACTTTGCGGGTTAAGATCCATTTTGATGTCGCCCGTTGCGGATTATAATAGTACAGAGCACCGCCGGTAGGGTCGACGCCTTTTACAGCCTCCTCTACCGCCTGGAAAGAAGTCTCATCCGGTTCCAACCAGAACTGCCCGTCTTTCACCGCTGTAAAAGCCTTCGCCTGAAAGATTATCCCCAAGATATCGTCGGGAAAATCTTTACTTTTCAAACGGTTTAGAACTACCGCGGCTACGGCTACCTGACCATCAAAACTTTCACCGCGGGCTTCGCTGTAAACTGTCCGGGCCAACAGAACGCGTTCTTCCTGATTAAGTATGTAACGTGCTTTCTCCGATTCGAGCTTCTCCTGTCCTTCCTCCATGGGAACGTCTTCCCCGGCTATGCTCTCCTCATTTAGCAGGACCCCTTCATTCTCCCTTATCTTTAACACGACCGGAGATGCATACAGATCGATAAGGGGTAAAAAAGGTATGATGGAAAGCAACGTCAGGCCGATCGTTTTCCGCACAAACCAATGCATAAAAGAACGCTTTTTACAGCCCACTGAATCTTCCTTCATTATTTCTTCTACTCCCTTTTTTTTATTTCTCCGGTCACGGAGATTATTTTAACCACTTTTTTTTTAATTATAAATTTATTATTAGTAAAAATTGGACAAAAAAAAAGCCCGTGACGGGCACTTGATTTGGACACACCATTGTTCATAATATGAACAATGGTGTGCGGTGCAGTTTTTTTCATTCTGAGCATCATTTTTTTGTCATCGCATATGAAAGTAATATTTTTTATCATCACGATGAAAAAAACGGGACGAGGTTAAGATCCTTCGGTCGCCTCCGCTCCCTCTGGATGACAAAAAAGGGGCGCTCCCTCTGGATGACAAAAATATAAACCTGCCATTCAAAGTGCTTTTCTTATATGCCCTCCAAATGCCTTCATTTGAGTTATTCTGCATCCTTTTTTGTCATCTTGAGCGGAGCGAATGGTTTCGTGCATAATCTTTCGTTTCGCCTGGGATGAAGCTGTAATTTGGCAATACAACGTGGAGGTATACGGCAAGTAAGAGAACGCCGGACCGATGGGCCGGGGTTATTCCGTTCCGGACGATGAATATTTTTTTTGTCATTCAGAGCACTTCTCCCCTGTCATTCAGAGCACTTCTCCCCTGTCATTCAGAGCGAAGCGAAGAATCTTGGGTTTTCGGGCAAGCACCTTCATTGCTCCATAAACAACAGCAGAATATGTGGACTGAAGTAGCTGCGGGGCCGGGGTCATTCCGTTTCGGATGATAATGGCGGAACGAGAGTGGTTAAGATCCTTAAGATCCTTCGGTCGCGTCCGCTGGCACGGTCGCTCCCTCCGGATGATAATTATTGTTTATTATGTCACGTTCAGGCCAAACTATAACGGTTTATTTTTAAAACCTACAGTATCTTGACCCACTCCCATGCCATTTCCCGGTAGACAAGGTTAGACATTTTGGATATAATATCGCCTTGAAACTAAAATTAATGAATTTAATGCCAATTAAAACCAACAATCATGGAATGAGGAGATGATTTTCAAGAAATGAGCCCCCGAAAATGCTTTGAAATACAAAAAGTGATTGATAAATAATGAAAATCGGAGCCAGAACAATTAAGACCGGTCTAGCGGTTGCTTTGACTTTCTTTCTGATAAATCTTTTGGAATCCAAGGTCGGAGTGCCCGAATACAATATTTCGGGAACGGCGGCCATTACGGCCGTAATTGGAATGCAGCCTTCCATCAAGAGCACCCTGGATACTTTTAAAAACAGGATCATTGCCACCATTATCGGCACCCTGGCAGCATTTCTGATCGGTTTAACTTTAGGCATGAATGCTCTGTGGATCGGTCTGGGCAGCATTGCCATCGTGCTCATCTGCTTAAAGCTGGAGCTGCATGGCAGTATCCGCTTCGCACTGGTAACATTATGCGCCGTCGGCGCTTATAATGATTTTTTGGTTGTGGGCGCGCTCTACAGAGTTCTGGGCATGTTTATAGGCATTGTGGTCTCCACCGGTTTAAATATCCTTATCATGCCTCCCGACTACACCGATAATTTAAAAGATAAAATCCACATATTGAGAAGAAAGTTTGAAAAGTTATACCAGAACGCCATCGAAGATTTGCTGAGGGAAGAGAAGATAGAAAAAGAAACGATCAAAAATAAAAGGCAGGTCATCAGAAATGAACTGGACGAAACGCGGGAATTGTACAACCTCCTCCTCGAGGATAATATACCAAAGAACAGGGCCTCTTTGGAGAAATACAGGCGCTCCATAAATGCCATCCAATCAAATCTGGATCGGCTGATGGCCATACATAGGAGTATCATCTTTATGCCTGATAACCCGGCTTATTTGGAAATACGGAAAGAATTATTCAGATACCTCGAAAATTTATTAACCTTGCACCGGAGAATCTATGATCAGATCACATTAAACAAAGAATACTGTAACCCGGAAATCAGCACCGTAGATACCGCTACCGAAAAATTAAGAAAAAATATATCCTCATTGATAAAGTCAACCGATGACGAAGACGTCTTTGAATTTTATAACATCTATTTTGAAGGCACGCGGATAAATGAAAAATTGGAACAGTTAAAAGAGGAGTTTGAGCTACCGGTAAAGGCCAGGAAGATCGGCAGGTACAAGCGATCGGTAGAAAACAGTTAAAGCAAAGAAACGGATGGCGGCAAGTAGCTGTTTGGGCCCCGCTTTAAAATACAAAATAATATGAATCCAGCAGAGAAGACTGTCTGTATTTGACGGCCATCCTGTAGAGAAAGTTCTTGATGGCGCGAAGTGTCGTCTTCCCCTGCCGGTAGTCCTGAATTCTCTTCAGGAATCTCTCCTTTTCCCGAACCGATGCGCTTTCTTTCAAACTTTCCCATACGTGATGGGCGGCATCCACAAAACTCTCCATCCCTGCGGGCCTCTGCAATGAGACCTCAATAATCCTGTAAAATGAGATGGCAGCGTCCTCACTTTTCCGGTGCAGCAACCTCTGTATCTCCTGATAATCGGCGGCAGAACGCTCCAGAATAGCATACCTGTATTTACGCCACTCCAATTCAAGTGCACCTGTATCTTCAGCCAATGAGATACAGTTTCGGCATTTAATCGCCGACAGGTTTTTATCTTTCACCTCCAGCATAATGTCCACATCTTCCCGTTCCAGGTTCTTGTAAAAATTCATAAACTCGCCGATGCGGATGGTCGCGGAATGAGAGCCGGGCTGTTTCAGGGGATCCTGCTGGGAGTAATGAATCTTCTGCTTCCCGTCCCCGGCGCACCATGTTTTACGGCATTGATTGATCCAATAAACATCATTATTTCTGTTATTTCCGGGATTGATAGCATGGTGCAGGGTATCAAAAACAACAGGCAGGTTGAGTATGAAACCTATCTCCAGCACATCGCCTATACTGTAGGATCGTTCATCATTCTCCAGAACCAGACGATGTTTCATGGCATCATCCAAGCGCTCGCAATGGCCGATAAACCTATCCATGGCCTTTCTTTTGTCGCCGTAGGTGCCGCCGATATGCAGCACAATTTTATGCACCCGGCCCAACTTCAAACTATCCAATAGGCGGTTGTGATAATGCAGATCTTCAATTGCTCCGGCGATCACCTCGGCACGGGGAGAGCTCAATGCCGTGTAATGCCCCGGGTGCATGGAGACTCTCATGCCGCTATTTTGGATCTTCCGGCCGATCCTATGCAACTGCGGTGCAAACATCTCCTCCCAGGGCAGCGTATTTACAGGACTTGAACCGAAAGGTATGAGATTGGAACCAATCCTGAAAAGGCTGATTTCGTTTATAATATTGTAGTCAATGGTATGCTCAAGCGCCTCCAGATTGAGGGCAATCAATTCCGCCAATTTCGCCTCGCTTGCATTTTTAAGCATGCAGCTTCGCAGGCCGGTACCGGGCACCCCGACCGGCAGACACGCGTACCCTACACTCACAAGGCCACCCCCTCTCCTGCCCCGATGTCCTATCCTCCGATATCTTTATTTAACATTCATTATTGCTAATGAGAACAAGATTCATGCGGGGATGTAAACTCAGGCCAAAGAAGATGATCCGATAACTCCGCAGGCAGAATATATATCATGGCAAGAGAAAAAGAAGAAAAACATGTGCCACGCCCGGGCCTGAATATAAAAGAACCGATAATGGCAAGATTATAGTGGAGGTGATTATCTTGGCACTACAATTAACCGCCAAAGAAAAGATGCTGTTGCAAGATCAGAAGTCTCATGAAGAACTTTGTGTCCAGAAATACCAGAATTACTCCGCTCAAGCCGACGATCCGCAATTAAAACAGCTTTTTGGCTCGTTAGCGCAGAAGGAACAGGAACACTTGAATTCCGTCAATCAAATTTTGGCCGGTCAAGTTCCCAACATCCAACAGAGCCAACCATCCGGCCAGCAGATGCAGCCCGCTCAACAAAGTACGATGCAAGGGGCGATGGCCAATCAGAACGACAGTGCCTTATGCTCCGACATGCTGTCAACAGAAAAATATGTTTCCGGAACTTACGATACCACAATTTTTGAATGCACCGATACCAATGTTCGTCAGGTGTTGAACCATATCCAAAAAGAAGAGCAGGAGCATGGGGAACAGCTTTTCAACTATATGCAAAGTAAAGGAATGTACAATCCCCAATATTAAAAACATTGCCGGCTCCGTTTTTTGAGCTTACTGACATGTTGGTATTTCGCCTTTTTCCATCATCAAAATGCTCTCATCCGATCCTGCTCGGGTGAGAGCATTTTCCCAAGGCCTATAAACAACCAACATCCGCCCCTTTTTCTTGAGCGGAGATTCCAACCTAAAATTAACGGAATCATTTGCCACCCAAGAGAAATAAACATGGCGACGTATCAGCCGTCAAATGGTCATGTTTTTGCAGAAGTGATTTCCTTCATCAACACCTTCATGTTTTATCATTTTGATAAATTCACGATAATTTCTCTCCGCATGATAAGATTTTTCCCAGGTTTTATATGCATTTGCCCGGTATGATTGCCTCTCCTCGGCAGAGATAAGTTTAAACCTCGTTATCGCCGCGCGTATCTCATCAACAGATGGATCGGCCGAAAGCAACATCCCGTTATTTTCATTTACAATCTCACTGACCCCGCCCACATCCGTTGCTATGATCGGTATTGCAAAACTGAAAGCCTCCATCATGGAGACAGGAAGCCCTTCTGATTGGCTTACATTGATAAAAACATCGATCTTGTTATGATCATAATACTCAAACACTTTTTCATTGGGCATGTAACCTTTAAATTCGTACGCAATATTGCTCTTGCCCGCCAATCTCTCCCGGGCCAGCCTTTCAACCTCCGGCCTCAATTCACCATCTCCGATATGGGTCCACTTAATTTCAATATCGTTGATTTCAGACAAGGCTTCGATTATCAAGTTTATTCTTTTTAGTTTAATTACAAAAGAACAACTTGCCAGCTGCAGGATATTGTCGCGGGAGGATATCTCTTGGCGACATGGATTGCAGACCCCGAGTCTGGAGACCACCAATTTATCTTTATCGATATTTTTAAATTTATTGCTCAGATATTTTTTCCCGTGGTGGGAGATCAGATATACGTTATCCAAATTTTCCAGCATATAATTTCTAAACGGTAAATAATTATTGATGTTTCTCTCCGCATACAAATCAGCACCATGCGCCCTGCAAAATGCTTTTACATGCTTATTTTTTGATTTATATCCGGAGATTGCCAGAGCACCATGATTCATCCAATATGAATACAGGTAAATATTACTTTCACTTTTTACGGATTCCAGCAGCCCGGCAATTATTTTGTAGATTCTATCGGCGGCGTACATCGTGGCCAGCATGGATATGAACATACCACCATTTAGCTTCATTTTATATTCATTTTTAATGATCGATAGTTCTTTTTGAAACACTTCATTGAAAATATACTTTGGTGAAAAAATCAGATCAATTCTTTTGGATTCGGGTCTCTTGATCTCTACGTTTCCCGGGTGGGATCTCATCATCATTTGAAAATCCCTGGTCGAGGGAATTATATAGATGCGATCAAAGCTTTTTGACAGGTATTTTATTTCTGTTTCAAAAAATTCTTCCCCTTTTCCATAAGGATAATAACCGGTTATTACAATCAGAATATCCTTCATTATTACTGATGTAATTCCTTTCCTTCCGCGTTTTAAAAAACAGATTTGATCCGGATCAAGGCTAAATTTATTTGCGGGTATAATAATACTGGCTTTTTGTAGGAATTATTGTGCATTTAGAAAAGTATAACAATATAAGTTATGGACGTCAAGTTAAATAACAGCATCAGGATTGCTTAACGTGTCGTGAGGTTAAGTTTTTGGGGTTTAGAGTATATGGTGAAGATCCGGGAAAGCGAGTAAAACAAGGGCAGGCACAGGCACTTTTGGCCTTGGAGACGGTTCCGGCATACGGAAGGAAATCAGGTGGTGTTTGCTCCTCCTATCTTTCTGGCTACAAATGAGATGCCTCTTTTAAGAAACCTCAATGGACGGATAACCATATGGGCCAGCTTCATCTTGCGCTTCTGATCGTTGATCATGGCCGCTAATTTATGCCGGTCTTCCTCCAGGTAAAATGACCTGGCTTTTTCCATCCTTGTTTCAATATTATTTCGCGTTTTGGGATCCGGCCGCCGGTAATCATGGTTATTGAAGTTCCGTTCATCATACGGCCACATCCACTTGTTACCGAGACAGAAATCTTTGGCGGTATAAAACTTTGTTTTGTGCCTGCCGTCAACGGTCTGCCCTTCGATGATCTTTTTTACAGGTAACCGCTCAACTTCGATAGCCCCATCACGGGATGCATCTCTGATCAATTGTTCGCCTTTTTCTGTGCGTGTAATCACCACGGAGTAGCCCCGCCTGATATCATCTCCGGTTATCCCCCAGGGATCGCCGACCACAAGATCGCTGCAAATATTCATCTGATCATAACAGAGGATACACCGGTAAGATTCATAGATCGATTTCAGATCAAGGCGCCTCTGTTTATTTAATTTATATATCCTTCGATCGGTATAAACGCCCACATTGCCGGGCCATTTCCCCAAAGATTTATCCCTGAAGCGAAAACGGGTGACCGATTCCCCTTTACCGCATTTTGATTGTTCTATCAAATCATCGATCATATATCCGCTGTTCTGCCCGGCGCAGACCAATCCAATAGTATATAGAGGTAATTTTACGCGGGGGTAGTTCTCTCTGATTTTCAAGATGCTTTCCGCCTGTCACCCCAGAACAGCCGCCGCCGTATCTTTTTGTTGGGCATGCCTTAAAGCCGTATCAATTA
>JBASYW010000270.1:0-3355 GCA_049277715.1 Dethiobacteria bacterium
CTTCGAACGACGCTTTTTCAGCTGTTTACGAAATAAACGGGTATGCTGATATATCTCTTACCCCTTCCTGTGCAAAAAGATCATATCTTTTGATCATCTCTTTGATCATATTTTTTAAGGCCAGGGATGCTCTCTTGGGATCGGTTACTACCGGCGCCATCAGATGAGGGATACCGTTGTAGATATTTAGTTCAACCATTTTGGGGTCAATCATCAGAAAGCGTACCTGATCGGGACGTGCCTTGAAAAGTATACTGCAGATGATGATATTCAGGCATACACTCTTGCCTGAACCGGTAGCTCCGGCAATCAGGAGGTGGGGCATCCGTTCAAGGCTGGTGACTACAGGAACACCGGTAATATCCTTCCCCAGTGCAATGGTCAGAGGAGATACCGAGCTCTGAAAGGCCGAAGATTCCATGACATCTCTAAAATGAACTAGTGATATTACTTTGTTGGGCACCTCGATGCCCAGTGCCGCTTTCCCCGGTATGGGAGCCTCAATACGTACTACAGGTGCCGCAAGATTTAAAGCGATATCGTCAGACAGATTCAGTATCTTGCTTACCTTAACCCCTACCTCGGGCTGCACCTCGAAACGGGTCACCGTCGGGCCGGATTCATAATTAATTACCTTGGCTCTCACCCCAAAGCTGTGGAGAGTATTTTCAAGCAGACGGGCTCTTTCTTTAATATGACGATTCTGGCTATGATCAACAACGTTGGTGGATTTGCGCAGCAAGTCCATGGAAGGCAGCCGGTATTCACTGGTGGAAGAATCCAAATATTTTTCATCCTCGGCGGAGATATGATCATCGATCTCCATAGATTCTTTTTTTTGATGAATAATCTCATCCGGCCGATATGAGGATCTCAGCATCTCGGGCTTTGAAGATGAATCCGTATCCCCCATCTCCATGATACGATGCGGAGGCACAATCGCCTCTTCTGCCGGAGGCTGTATATCAACTTTTTCATCTTTCTTTCTCTCATGCGTTTCATCCGTATCCGGGCCAACAACCAGCACATTGTACAGATCCTTGAAGATTTTTCCGATATACTTAAAAAATTTCACCAGCAGTTTCCCGGCGGTCTTGAACTGTGTGAATAACTGGGTCAACGAAACATTCATAATCAGGAGAATACTTACTATAGCCAAGGTAACGATAACAATATAACTGGCCACTTCTCCGAAACAGTAGTACAGAATTACGGTAAAAAGGGCACCAAGAAGGCCTCCCCCTTCATGTTGATAACCCAGGCGAAAACTGGTTTTTAAAAACCCTTCTTCGACATCCAGGGTATCGATCTGATTTAACATAAAGTTCAAGTGATATGTGACCGTGAAAAGAAGCAGAATGAGGAGCACCCCAACCAATCGACTCTTCATATTCATCGTTTTATCGGGAATTATCGAACGCAGGGCAACAACTCCAATGATAAAGGGAATTACTATCGCCGTTTCTCCGGCCGTAATGCGCAGAAGATTATTTACGAATTCGCCCAATGTCCCTGTCTGTTCCGTAAATTGCAAACCCGTATAGCAGAAAACCGCGAGGGCGATCATCAGGATACCCCTGATTTGCGATTTAATCTCTTCATTAAGCCCTCGTCTAGTACGCATATTATCTCTTACCCCCCATGGATTATTTCTTCAGCCTGCTCCGGGTTTCCTTTATTATGATAATATCAGGCTCAGCAGTACCGTTATGCTCCCCGCTATCCAGCAATAATAGGAAAAATAATGAAATTTCCTGCTTTGGAGAAGGTTGATAAAGAGCTTTATGGCTATAACGCCAAAAATAAAAGCAAAAATACCTCCTGACAGATAATTTAATAACAGCTCTGTTTCGACTCCGTTTGTAATTAAATCTTTTGTTTCCAGTATCGTGGCCCCAAGGATAACCGGTGCGGCAAGCATAAATGAATATCGTACGGCAGTATCGCGGTCAAGCCCTCTCCAGAGAGCACCGACAATGGTTGATCCCGAACGTGATATCCCCGGGATCACCGCTACTCCCTGTAATGTACCGATCCATAAGGCATCTGAAAACCGCATCCGGCTGATATTGTTTTGTCCCGGTGGTATGCGTGTAATCAAAAAGAGAAGCCCGCCGGTAATCAGGAGCATAAATCCGACAATAAGAGTCGATTGAAAGGCCTGTTCAACCCAGGATTTAAAAGCCATCCCTATCAGGCCTGTCGGTATTACCCCGATGATCAACAAGGCCAAAAAACGTCCCTGTGTTCTGTTTCGGTAAAAAGAAAATAGATCGATAAAGTCTCTTCTAAATACCCAGAATATGGATACCAGTGTTCCGAAATGAAGGAAAATCTCCAAGGTTATTCCCGGACTCTCTATACCCATAAATTTTTGAAAGATAACCAGATGCGCTGAACTGCTTACCGGCAAAAATTCGGTTAAACCCTGAATGATCCCCAGTAATATCGCCGTAAATATATTCATGATCTCTCCTTTATTATTTTGTATTAATATATCTTTTCTTTTTAAATAACGATTTTCCTCTATCTGCGGCCCGCCCGCTACCATATTTAATTATATTAAAACGCAGTTTTATTTAAAGAGATCGCTCTTTATTTGCCCGGCCAGATAAAAGGAAAGATGTAAAATAGAGAGCAGGAAAACCGCTCCCCATAGATTATATAGAGTATGGGCATTGGCCAGTTGGCGTGGAAGATCCGAGGATGTGCACTCAACTATCCTCACAAAAAGACGGAACCAGGGAACGACAATCAGCATACTGAAGAGATTGAATAATAAGTGGAACAAAGCGGCCAGTCTGGCATTTACCCCTGTTCTCACCGCTGCCAGCAAAGCTGTAACACATGTCCCAATATCAGCTCCCATAAATAAAGCTAAAGCTGCGGAAATATCTATATTTCCCTCCTTTGCCAGAGCTATGGCCATCCCCATGATGGCGCTGCTGCTCTGTATAATGGCCGTTGTAACAAATCCGGTGGTGATACCCTTCCAGATATATTCCCCGGAACTTTTCAAGTATTCTCTGACGATCTCCAGTTCGCTTAACGGTGATAATCCCTCGACCATAAAATTGAACCCCAGCAGTAAGATGGAAAAGCTGATCGTTATCCTCCCCCATTGCCGCCATCCGGCAAAGGGGAGTAAAGATATCAGAAATCCTATGGTGAAGATGGGGAGAGCCATCCGGTGCAGATCAAAGGAAACCAGATGGGCCGTAATAGTAGTACCTATATTCGCCCCGATAATTATCGCAAAAGCCTCTTTCAGGGTAAGAACCTTGGCATTTACCATACTGACAACCAGTACCGTGGTCAGACTGCTGCTCTGCAAAACAACGGTTATAGCCAGACC